>CALBPF010000055.1 GCA_937899105.1 uncultured Flammeovirgaceae bacterium
AAATGGGCCACGATCATTTATAGTCACCTTTACTGATTTACCATTTTTAAGGTTAGTTACTTTTACCAAGGTGCCAAAAGGTAACTTTTTGTGTGCTGCTGTTAACTTATTGGGCATGTATTTTGCTCCGCTTGCGGTAGGTCTTCCTTTAAACTTATCAGCATAATAAGAAGCTTTACCTTTTTCATAGACACCATTTTGCGTTGGAAATGCTAATAGCCCAATGATAAAGATTACGGTGAAAGTGGTGAGTTGCATGAGTTAAATTTAGGTTATAGACACTCAAATGCCGTTCAATTACTATTAAAAATAGTTTTATGTAATACGTTTTTTATATGAACCTGTATATTTAGCTTTGCTCGGCAAATAACAGTAACGCTTATTTGCCATGTCCTTAGATACTTCCAAATTTCTCTATAACGCGCTCACGTACGATGATGTGCTTTTGCTTCCAGGCTATTCTGAAATACTTCCACGCGATACGGATACCTGTACTCAGTTAACCCGAAATATTCAGCTTAATATACCACTAGTTTCAGCGGCTATGGACACGGTTACGGAGTCTGATCTGGCAATCGCCATAGCCTTGGAAGGTGGCCTGGGTTTTATTCATAAAAACATGACCAAGGAACAACAGGCGCAACAGGTCCGTAAGGTCAAGCGGAGTCAAAGTGGAATGATCTTAGACCCTATTACCCTTCATGTAGATTCCAATGTTCAGGACGCAGAGAATATTATGCGTGAGTATAAAATTGGCGGTATTCCTGTGGTAGATGAAAATAATAAACTAATTGGCATTATAACCAACAGGGATCTGAGATTTCAAAAAAACATGTCAACACCTATCAAGGATGTGATGACTACGGAAAATCTGATTACCGCGACGGAGGATGTGGACCTTGAAAAAGCAGAAGACATACTTCAGGAATATAAGATTGAGAAATTACCCATTGTCAATAATGAAGGCACATTAATGGGCCTCATTACCTATAAGGATATTCTTAAGAAGCGCAACAAGCCGAATGCCTGCAAAGACGACTACGGCCGCCTTCGGGTAGGTGCGGCGGTAGGAGTTACTCCGGATATTTTAGAAAGAATTGAACTCCTCAAAAAAGCGGGAGTAGATGTTATAAGTATTGACACTGCTCACGGTCATTCAAAAGGGGTGATTGATACCTGTAAGCAAGTAAAGGCAAAATATCCTGATTTAGATGTTATTGTAGGTAATATAGCTACGGCAGAAGCTGCTAAAGCGCTTGTGGAAGCAGGCGCAGATGCAATTAAAGTAGGCGTTGGGCCAGGTAGCATATGCACCACTCGTATTATCGCTGGTGTAGGCGTACCGCAACTCTCCGCTGTATATGAATCTGCTAAAGCCATAAAAGGCTCTAATGTTCCTGTTATTGCAGATGGAGGCATTCGTTTTTCAGGGGATGTTGTAAAAGCCATTGTGGCTGGTGCAAGTAGCGTTATGATAGGTTCTCTTTTAGCAGGAACTGAGGAGGCCCCTGGGGAAGTAATAATCTATGAAGGCCGCAAGTTTAAATCCTATAGAGGTATGGGTTCACTTGAAGCTATGGAGGACGGTTCCAAAGATCGCTATTTTCAGGATGCTGAGGATGACATAAAAAAGCTTGTACCTGAAGGCATTGTTGGGCGCGTAAACTATAAAGGGCTAGTTTCAGAAGTGCTTTATCAGTTAGTGGGAGGCTTGAAAGCAGGTATGGGTTATTGTGGCGCTGCTGATATACTTAAATTACAGGGTGCTAAATTCGTTAAGATATCATCAGCAGGGGTTCAGGAAAGTCATGCTCATGATGTTTTCATTACCCGGGAAGCTCCAAATTACAGTAGATAGCCATATTTGCCGCTTACCTGTTTACTTCTATTTATTGATTTTGAATCTTTATATTTACCCTTGGACTTAAAATTAATTGAGTAGCAAGGCAATCATAAGGTTTAGTGCATTATTAGCCGCAGGTTCCTGGATAGGAATGTTGCTTACTGCACTTTCCATTCTTTTCAGTAAGACTAGTGGGTTGGAACAGAGTGTAGGAGATGAGGCGCCGCCCATTCTCATGAGTCTGTTCATTTTTGCGCTTTTCACTTTTTATAAATATAGAATTGAACGAGCCGAGAGTATTAACTTCGTTGATCTACTCTGGAAGGTTTTTGTCACAGGTTTAATAGCCACTATTGTTTCCCTATTTTTTCAGCTTGTTATGAACATGTTAGGGAACACTAAATTGGCGGAAAATGTGGTTTTTCTGGACTTCATTTACCTATCTAATTTTGGACTTGTGGCGGCATTCCTTATATCAACTTTCATAGTTTGGAAACGGTTGATACTCTATCAGAAATCCAGGTTTCTTCTTACTGCATGGAAAATTTTTGAGTATGCCTTACTCGTGGGATTAGTGATGAATGCACTGCCAGTCACGATAGTTGAGAACTTTGAAGATGTCTATTTGATCATTTTGATCTTAGTAGGGCTGGTGCTTTCTGTTAATATGAAGTGGGTAGCCTATCTGAATTTTAAACAGAAGTGGAAGAGTATTTTACTCATAGCGCTTGCCATGTTCTACCTGGGTTATTTCTCATTTACGCTGGTAAGTGCATCATCGGAAATAGCGGATAAGACAGACGCATTTCTTGACATTAGAGAGAATATTTTCATTATTGCTTTAGTCTCCTTTATATTCATCTACGCCTTATTTTCGTTATTAGTTCTTCTTTTTAACCTACCCACATCTTCCGTATTTGAGCAAAAGCTGGAAGAGGTTGTAAGTTTCCAGAAACTAAGTCAGTCCATTCAAACTGAGCAGAACGAGGAGCGTGTTTACGAGATTCTTATTGAGAGTTCGGTAAATACAGTATTCGCAGATGCAGCGTGGATAGAAGTAGATAATGAAAAGGACGGACCTAAATATTATACGCATAAGATTGATGTAGAGGGGATCATAAAAATTAAAAATCATCTCAAAGCCAATAAAATCAAAGGGATACTAGATCAGGGCAGCGATAAAACAAAAAATCTAAATAAGTACCTTGCTACCTTAAGAGGATCTCCTTATCGTTCTATGATGGCTTTTCCAATTAAGGTTAAAGGAAAACAAGAGGCTACCATTGCACTCCTGAAAGATGTAAGCGAAGGGTTCAATAAAGAGAATTCCAAAATCATCAGTACTTTCTCTAACCAGGCGGGTATTTCAATAGAGAATTTCAGACTGCTGACTGAGGCTTTGCAAAACGAGCGATATAAGGAAGAGCTCAAGATTGCTAAGAACGTTCAAAGCAGTTTGCTTCCCGATGAGATCGTTCAGGATGATGACTACTCCGCGGCAGCATTTTCAGAAGCAGCCGACGAAGTGGGAGGAGATTATTATGATACCTTCAGAATAAATGATCATAAGGTAGCCATGATAATTAGTGATGTTTCAGGTAAAGGAACGTCAGCAGCCTTTCACATGTCACAAATGAAAGGTGTATTTTATAGCCTTACCCAACATGACATGTCGCCGAAAGACTTTTTGGATAGCGCTAATAATGCTTTAAGCCGCTGTTTAGATAAAGCATCATTTATTACTACCTCATATTATGTTTTTGATACTAAGAAAAAGCAGGTAGAGTTCTCCAGAGCAGGACATTGCCCCACATTATATTACAGTAAAGCAGAAGGTAAGGCCACATATTTTCAGAATAAAGGATTGGGTCTTGGTATTCTGAGAAATGAAGGGTTTAAGAACTACATACAGATAGATACCTTTATGTATTCACCCGGAGATATTCTGGTTTTATACACAGATGGGATTACTGAGGCCAAAAACGTTAAAGGAGAAGAATATGGTTATGACCTTTTGAGAGAGGCCATTCAAAAACACAGCGATGCCCCGGTTGAAGAAATTAAGAAGGAAATTATAAGTGAGCTTTATGCTTTCACGGGCACTGAAGCTATTGATGATGACTACACGGTTTTAATTGTGAAGTTTAATTGAATCATGTTTGAACATAAATTTTAGTAATACGTAAAAGGATTATGGTTGACGTAAAGAGGATACAGGAAGGGAATTATGACCTTCTGACAGTAGTAGGAGATGTTGATGCTAGTTCGTCTATTGAATTAGACAACGCTATCGAAGAGGCTATCGAAAGTGGCGGCAAGAAATTTTTAATAGACTGTTCCAATCTCGATTATATTTCTTCGGCTGGTTTAGGTGTTTTCATGTCATACATAGAAGAATTCAGGAAGAGAGATATAACCATGATCATTTATGGTCTAAACGAGAAAGTAGCAAACGTTTTTGAAATTTTGGGGTTAGATCAATTATTGGTTATCAAACAGACAAAAGAGGAGGCCAAGGCAGCGTTGGGGTAGGATGAAATACTCGTATAAGGTTCCGTGTACGAAAGAAAAACTGAGAGATATTCGAAGTTTTGTTAAAGAGGTTTTAGATAAACATGGCATCTCTGAAGTTGATGTGAGTACGCTTGTACTGGCCATAGATGAAGTGTGCGCTAATGTCATCATCCATGGACATTCTTGTAACCCAAAAGATTCAATTGAGTTAGAGATCAAAATCGATAAATCCCAAAATCTTGAGTTTGATATCATAGATACGGTTGATCTTTTTGATATCGCTACTTATCAGGAACCTAAAATTGAAGATGTAATCAAGCAACAAAAGAAAGGTGGTATAGGACTAATACTGGTAAAAAGAATAATGGATGATATTGAAATTATCCGTCTGCCAAAAAAGAATATCTGCCGCTTGACCAAGAAAATTGAGCTTACTTGACTTTTACAAGTCAACGCGCATTTTGTACTACAAAATGGTTAAAATTGCACTGCTTTTAAAGGGAATTGGTTCAAAATGCGTTTCTTCTTATTGATTTTACTAAGTGCTTTATTGGGATGCTCCTCGCAGGGAGTAATGAAAACGTCAGTTTCTAAAGATGATTCTGACCAGGTGTTGTTTACAATAGACGACTCTCCTGTAACTGCCGAGGAATTTGTTTATGTCTACAAAAAAAACAACATAAATAATGATAGCGCCTTTACACGTTCGGATATTGAGGACTATCTTGATCTGTACGTTAAATTTAAACTTAAGATCCAAGAGGCTGAGCGCCGTGGAATGGACACGACAAAAGTCTTTCAAGATGAATTTAATACATATAAAGAGCAATTAAAGAAGCCCTATCTTACCGAAACGAAAGTCGCTGATAGTCTGATTCAGGAGGCGTATGATCGTATGAAAAAGGAGGTGAATGCTTCGCATATACTGATTAAAGTATCTGAAAATGCCAGTTCGGAAGATACGCTTAAAGCTTTTCAAAAAATAGATAAAATAAGAGAGAGGGCTGTTTCAGGAGAGGATTTTGCAGAATTGGCTAAAGAATTTTCCGAAGATCCATCTGCAAAAACTAATGGAGGTAATTTGGGTTACTTCACCTCTTTTCAGATGGTATATCCCTTTGAGTCGGCCGCTTATACTACCGCAAAGGGCGAGGTATCGGAGCCCGTACGAACTAGGTTCGGTTATCATATTATAAAAGTAATCGATCAAAGAGAGGCTCAAGGCACCGTAGAGGTTTCCCATATAATGATTCGAATAAAGCCTAATAAGCAAGACAGTATAGCATCAAGAAATAAAGTCTTTGAAATTTACGAACAGGCAACAGGAGGTGTGCCCTGGAATGAATTAACCAGTCAGTTTTCTCAAGATATAAATACAAAAGAAAAAGGAGGTAAGTTAAGAGCATTCTCAGTTGGACAGATGCCATTTTCTTTTCAAGAAGCTGCATTTGCTCTTAATGAGATTGGTGAAATTTCAGATCCATTTATGACGCCCTATGGCTGGCATATTGTGAAATTGGAAGGAAAGTCTCCTCTAAAGCCAATGGAGGACCTCAAAGCCACAATAAAATCAAAGATCAACCGTGACTCAAGAGCTAAGCTGAATAAGAAAGTACTGATTAATCGCCTCAAAAGTGAGAACGGATATACTGATGTCTCGGAAATATCTGATTTAAGCGACACGTATTTTGACAGTACTCTGTTGAGCGGGAACTGGAAAAGGCCTGTACTATCATCAACTCAAAATGTAGTACTTTTTAACATAGAGGACCAGAAATACAGCTTAGATAATTTTTTTGAATTTGCCATTAGTAAACAGAAAAACAACTCATACCAGTTGAAACAATATATTCAACTACTATATGATGATTTCGTAGAGGAAAAGGTTATCGCATTTGAAGATAATCAGCTTGAAGAAAAGTATATAGACTATCGTATGCTTGTAAAAGAATACAGAGAGGGAATACTACTCTTTCAGCTAATGGAAGAGGAGGTTTGGTCCAAGGCGGTTAAAGACTCTGTTGGGCTGAACAATTTTTTCCTGGAAAATAAAGAAAGCTATCAGTGGAAAGAAAGGATAAAAGCAACTGTGTATAACACCTCGGATCCAAAGATATTAACCGGCATAAAAAATAGATTAGAACAGCAAAAGAGTTTGAATAAGGATATCCTTGATTCGCTATATAACCAAGAATCAAGCATCGCATTACAGGTTATTAGCGGTATCTATGAAAAAGGTCAAAATGAGTTGTTCGATAAGTTAACCGGGAAAAGAGGGGCGTACGAGTTTAAGGATGGCGATAGATATAATCTTGCAATTATTGAAGAAGTACTGCCTGCGGGGCCTAAGGAATTAAGTGAAACCAGGGGAATGGTAATCTCAGGCTATCAAGACCAGTTAGAGAAGTTTTGGGTAGAACAATTACGTACCAGGTATTCCGTTGAGATGAATGAAAAAGGCGTTAATAAAGTATATGATGCGCTTCTATAAACTGTCAGTCTTTTTGATTTTTAGTCTGGTAGTATCGGGCTGCGACTTAATTCAAATGAAAAAAGAAGCGAATGATCCTGACGCTGATAAGAAGGCCGTAGCAAGGGTTGGTGAGCAATATCTTTATTTAGACGATCTGGATGGAATCGCCTATGAGGGTATACCAGCCGAAGATAGCACGGAGAGGACAAGAGCTTTTATAGACAATTGGATCCGTAAACAACTACTCATAAAAGAAGCTTCTACCAAAATAGAATTTGATGAAGTTGAGATAGAAAGAAAAATCCTGGATTACAGATTTAGTTTAATGGGATATGAGTATCAAAGTCATTATATAGCTCAAAACTTGAATAAGACAGTTTCTGAAGAAGAGATACAAGTATATTACGAAGAAAATGTTGAAAATTTTGTTTTAAAGCAAAATATTATCAGATCAAAGTTTATTCAAGTTCCAAAGGAAGCTCCACGCTTAGACAGGCTCAGATCACTACTTTACTCTTCTCGTGAATCTGACAAAGAGGAACTTAACTCATACTGCCTGAGCTTTGCTACAGCCTATGAATTGAATGATTCGATCTGGATGATCTTTGATGAAGTTGTAAAAAACTCTCCATTGGCTGAGGTGCCAAATAAGTTGCAGTTTTTGAGAAATAGGAGATATAGTGAAACTGAAGACGATGAATTTAAGTACTACCTTAAAATAGAGGAGTATCGTATTTCAGATAATGTATCTCCATTGGAATTTGTAACGGAGGATATTGTTAATATTATAATCAATAAGCGCAAAGTAGAATTGGCAGAAGGGCTTGAGGCAAAAATTTATGAAGAAGCGAAAAAGAATAACGGTTTTGAAGTCTACGATTAAGATATTATTACTGGTCCTATTAATCCAGTTGTCAAATAGTACTAAAGGACAAGAAGCTGGTTTGATCATAGACCAAATCATTGGAAAGGTAGACAATTATATTGTTTTACAGTCGGATTTAGAGAAAGCGCATGCCGCGTACTTGGCAAGTGGAAACCCTGTAGCGTCCAATTCAAAATGTCAGTTATTTGCTCAACTTATCAGTGGTAAGCTTATGGTTGCCAAGGCAGAAATAGATTCGGTAGTTGTCACTGATATTGAGGTTGATAATAACTTGGATCGAAGAATGCAGCTTATCTTGTCGCAATATGGTGGCTCAGAGAGTCAGCTGGAAGAGTATTACGGTAAGAGTATTGACCAAATTAAGGGAGATATTCGAGATGAGATTAAAGAGCAACTGGTTGTTAGTAGAATGCAGGAGACCATTATCGCAGACATAAAAGTTACGCCGGCTGAAGTAAGACGTTTTTATAACCGTATACCCAAAGATAGTTTACCATTCTTTTCAACTGAGGTAGAAGTGGGGCAAATTGTTAAGATCCCAGAGGTGGGAGGCACGCAAAAAGAGGCGCTCAAAATAGAATTAAGGAAAATTAGAGATAAAATTCTAGCAGGCGAAGATTTTGAAGCGCTTGCTAAGGAATACAGCCAAGGTCCCAGTGCTCGTTATGGAGGTAATTTGGGCTTTACCCAGCGGGGAATGATGGCATCCGAGTTTGAAGCGGCCGCTTTACAACTAAGGCCAGGAGAAATTTCAAGTCCCTTCGAGACACAATTTGGAATCCATATTGTTCAGCTTTTAGAAAGACGAGGAAATGAATATAATTCGAGGCATATATTATTAATACCTAAACCATCTGAAGACGATATAGATCGAGCCAAAGAATTTGTAGATAGCTTAAGAACATTAATTGTAGCCGATAGTATAACCTTTCAAAAAGCTGCCAAAGATAATTCTGATGATAAGTACACTGCGGGAAATGGTGGGTTTTTCGAAGATAGAAATGGAGGCTCATTCATTTCATCTGAGGATCTCGACCCAGTTATATTTTTTACCATAGATACCATAGCCGTAGGTAGCATTACAAAACCAATCATATATAGGATGGATGATGGAAAAGAGGCGGTAAGGGTTTTATTCTACAAGTCTAAGGTCAAGCCGCACGAGGCTAATCTTGCTCAAGACTGGCAAAAGATACAAACTGCAGCCTTAAATGAGAAAAAGTCGAAAATGCTCAATGACTGGTTCAATAAAGCACGTGAAGATGTTTTCATTAGCATTGGCAAGGACTATGAATATTGTAACATCCTGCAATAATAGATTCACTAACAGGGAACTAATAAACGAATAATTTGAATGGCCGAATTTAAGACTGATGTGGAGGCTGCTGATGGGCTTCACGATATCTACGGAAAATTAAAGAGTGAAATATCAAAAGTAATTATTGGGCAGGAAGATGTAGTAAGACTCCTTTTAACTTCAATATTCTGTCAAGGTCATTGTTTGTTAGTAGGTGTGCCTGGGCTTGCAAAAACATTACTTATCCAAACCCTTGCGTCAGTTTTGGATCTCAAATTTAATCGTATCCAGTTTACACCTGATTTAATGCCGTCTGATATTTTGGGGGCTGAAACGCTTGATAAGGACAGGAATTTCAAATTTATTAAAGGACCTGTTTTTGCTAATATTATTTTAGCCGATGAGATTAATCGTACTCCTCCAAAAACCCAGGCCGCTCTATTGGAGTCAATGCAAGAGTATTCTGTTACCATTGCAGGCCAGCAATATAATCTTGATCGTCCTTTCTTTGTATTGGCAACTCAGAATCCTATAGAGCAAGAGGGTACATATCCACTACCTGAAGCTCAGCTGGATCGCTTCATGTTCAATGTTCTTTTAGATTATCCGTCCTATGAAAAAGAATTGGATATTGTGAAGAGTACAACTACTGACGATCAACCTAACTTGGGCCATATACTCAATGCAGATGAAATTAGTTATTTTCAGCATTTGGTACGTAGAGTACCGGTAGCAGATAACGTGGTAGAATATGCGGTTGGGTTGGTACATAAAACCAGACCTTTTGCATCCAACGCATCAGATATTACAAATGAGTATCTGGAATGGGGGGCAGGCCCAAGAGCATCCCAATATTTAGTTCTAGGGGCTAAATGTAACGCTCTTTTAAATGGAAAGTACTCTCCGGATATTGAAGATGTTCAGGCTATTGCCAAGCCTACCCTGAGGCATAGATTAGTTAGGAATTTCAAGGCCGATGCTGACGGTGTGACTGTGGATACAATTATCGACAAGCTTTTTTAGCTGTTACCAGCGGTCTTACTGTATAGGCTCACTCGTAATAGT
>CALBPF010000056.1 GCA_937899105.1 uncultured Flammeovirgaceae bacterium
ATAAAGTGCAGTCTGTAAGTGGTGGAGGTCACTCGGGGGGCGGTATATTTATTAATACATGGGATCAGGCTCGTTTTGGCCTTTTGTTTTTAAGAAACGGAAATTGGGATGGGAAACAAATAATCTCAACAGAATGGATTAGTGCGGCTACTACTTCTTCAAAAGCAAATGAGAGTTATGGCTACATGTGGTGGCTTAATAAAGGTAACAGAAAATGGGAAGGTATAGATGAAAACATATTTTATGCTGCAGGATTCGGAGGTAACTTCATTGTGATCGATCAGGCTAAGGATCTAATGGTGGTTACCAGATGGTTGGAGCCTTCCAAAATCGGCGAGTTCATGAAAATAGTTTATCAAGCTCTGTAATCTTTATCAAGAACTCTATATTCGCCAGATTATTCTAACCGGAAAAATACAGGAACCAGCATTCTTAAGCCTTGCTGGCTTGTCGCGTTGTTTACCGCCTCTTCGTCAAATCCCTTCACTACCTCAAAATCAACCAGATTACCTTCCCCTTTTACCTAAAGGTTATCATATGTTTTCCATTCGAATAAAGCAATTACTATTGTCAAGCTCAATAAATGAGCCGATGCTAAAAACCAGAGCCCTAAATGCCGTATTATGTTTCTGGTAAAGCTTTTTGCGCCAATGAAATAGTCCAAAAAATCCTTACTTAAGAAATGGTTAAGTGGGGTATTCTCATTGAAATTGACCTTCATGCCCTTTTCGGTACCTGAGGACGGTTGATGTTCTGGAATGATCATCATTCTTGGAGTTGGTTACCATTAATTTCCTTATTCCCATCTACCTTTGAAATGTTATCTGATTTGATCCGAGTTGACTTATGTCAGGTATCTTGATAAAAAACGAAGGCGGATGATTACTTACCCGCCTTCGAACTCACTTCAAGAACTGGTTACCGCTCCTTAAGCATGAAGAATACAGGCGCCATCACCCTTACTCTTACGGGCTTTCCACGTTGCTTACCAGGTATCCATTTCGGTGCACTTTTCAACACCCTTATGGCCTCCTCGTCACATCCGGCGCCAATACCTTTGACTACTTTAAAATCACCCAGGCTTCCATCTTTATTGACCACAAACTGAACAAATACTTTGCCTTGCACTTTTGTTCTCAGTGCAAGATTGGGATAGTTAATATTTTTAGATAGGTAGGTCATGAAAGCATGAAACCCTCCTTGAGGTTGTGGCTGAAATTCCACAATATCAAATATTTCATCAGCGGCTTCTTCCTCCATTAACTCACCCAAATCCACACCTTCTGTATCCACCGTTTCTACTACACTTTCCTGGGTTATTTCCACATCAAAGTCAATTTCAATTTCCTCTATTATCTCGTCTACGGCTGTCTCAGTAATATTAGGCTGCTGAATTTTCTTTTGGGGAGGTGGGGGAGGTTGCTGAGTGATAGGTATATCCAAAACCTCATCAAATAATTCCGTATTGCCGGCTACATCTAGTTCACCAGCTCTTTCATAGGTTTTCCATTCAAACATAACAACTACGACTAGGCAGCTAAAGAATAAACCTATACTAAAGGCCAGCGACTTACTAGCAAGAAGTTTTTGATGTCTGTATTTTTTCGCATTGATCAGAAAGTCCACCATTTCAAAGGTTTGAAAGGGGTCTGCATTTTGCGGCTTTTTGAAGCTGACCTTCATGCCGCCGCTTTTTCGTTCCGTAGGATTATGTTTAGGAAGTATCATGACTCTTGAAGTTTGTTTACTGTAATTTCCACTTTCCCGAGTACCTATGATATGAGCAGTGTTTGGATTAATATTGATCTATATCAGGGTTGGTTTTTTCCTTAATGATGGACAGATATCTTACCCTATTTTTAGTTGATATTGGACCAAAATAGCCGATTTTAGCTCCTGTGACCGCCTTGTTTCTTCGCTCACAACAGACCAATTCTGGTAGCCAAGATTAAGCTTAGATCGATGACCGTTGAAAAGGAAGTTTATACCCGATTCAATATTGACTATGTTGCCATCTAAGGCATTGAGCTTTAAAAAATCTATGGAAGTGTAAAATTGGATGGCTTTTTGCGAAGCTTTTAAGGGTTTCAATACAGCCGCATCTATATGAAGATTATCCCCGGAACCGGAAACAAATCGACTTACGCCTTTACCGTTAAGAGTAGTATTAGCAGTGAGTCCATCAGCTGCATTATTAGCGCCGATTTGGCGGATGAAATTTGGACCGAGGTTATGATGGTGGTAACTTACATACCCCGTGACTACATAGCCCTTGTAAATTTTACTTTCATAAAATAAATCTACTGCAACAGATTTGGCTGCATAATAACTAGTATCTGCAGCAGTGGCGATTACTGTAGTACTGGGCTGGTAAAGCGATCCAAAGCCAATGTTAAATACTTCCTTTTTACCGTGGTAGCTACCTCTAGAATAGGCTGAGGTCTGCTTTTCTTTATCCTTAAATTGAAATTTAATATAGGCGGAGACTTGGTAGTCCGGGGCAATAGAACTGAAGGCAATGGCTTCGCCGGGTACATTATCTTCGGGTGCAGTAGGTTTAGCAAGAACAACTCGATAGTCAATTATGCCAACCTGGCCGTTCGCAAATACGCTCATTTTTCTTAGTAAATCGTCGGAACGGTTAAGAAGGGGAAGAGCGCCATATTGAATATCAGTACCCAAAGCTCCGGAAGTGGAAGGGGCGGTATATCTGGATAAACCCACCCATGAGTTTTTACCTCCTCCGAAGCCGAGCCAGCTTTTCCATTGATAGTGCAAGTAGGCATCTAATAATTTGGGCTGACTCTCAAGAGAATTACCTACGTTATTATTTCCAATGGATAAGTTGAACTTAGTT
Source organism: uncultured Flammeovirgaceae bacterium (assembly GCA_937899105.1). Taxonomy (GTDB): domain Bacteria; phylum Bacteroidota; class Bacteroidia; order Cytophagales; family Cyclobacteriaceae; genus Fulvivirga. The sequence continues at coordinate 2,858 of CALBPF010000056.1, forward strand.
TTAGAATCTAACGAGCCATAGAAATTTATGCGATACCTTCTTATACTAAGGTCAACAACTTCATCTCGTCTTTGGCCATCGATTGTGGAACCCGGATTTAGCTGTGCATAACGCGCCCAAAATTGTGTTGAAGCTGATACACCTAGGTATTGATCCTCATTTTCATTGAAAACCCTCTTTATATTTTGACCCAGCGACACATAGCTGGTTAATAATAATAAAAGCAGTAAGCTTATCTTGTTCATTGATAAGTATTTCGAGATCACCTCAAGATTTACTTTTGTTGCTAAACAAGATTGAGTACGGGCACATTGGAATGGGTCACGATATTCTTAACCAGCCTGCCTTCAGATTCGAGTTGGTTACTTCCATGGTCTCTGAGCAGTACAGTTAAGATATCTATGTCTTTGTCCTTAATGAAATTCATTATACATTGCTCTATGTCCTCACTAGTAATGCATACATATTCATGATCTACATAGTCTAAATAATATTCAAGCGAAGCTTCGGCGCTGTCATTAGTTCTGTTATCTCTATTTATGTGAAGTAGATAAACTTTGGCTTTCATCAACATAGCCAGGTTCATTAATGGCTTTAGCGCCGCTGAGTTTTTAATATCATGAAAATCATTAGCGTAAGCTATGCGCTTGATCTTTGTCTCTTTATAATTTTCAGGTACTAACATCACCGGACAGTCTGTTATTTTTATCAGCGCCTTGGACAATGTAGAGCCATTGATTCCACGCGTTCCTAGTACAAGAAGATCGGGTTTTTCCGCTTGAATTGTGCTTTGGATATCGCTTAATAAAACACCTTCTTTGGTAATTTCAAACTCATATTCTAGTCGGGAAGGCAAAAGTTTAGTGTTTTCAAATCTTGCGAATGACATTTTTATTTGGTCCAGGTTTTCATCACTTCGCTTTACGTGGATCAAGTGAATATGTGGTCTGAAAGATCCAAATACGTCCATTATAAAATCGATGGCATTTTCTGAAGCTGGAGACAGATCGATGGGTAATAAAATCTTTTGCATGACTGTGGTGTTTAATTCAATGCTAAAGTAGCGCGGTGGAGCAACATGTATTTTTACCGTGATCAGTATCCGATATGATTAAAATCATGAATGGAAGAAAGTATCGAACTGCAACCGTTTGCAATGTTTAACTTGCTTGACACGATTTGATTTCTTCAATTTTCTTGGCCAGCCTAATGAATTGCCTTACTTTTATTCTCGCTGTTAATAAAAACCTACTGAACCTTGAGTCAATTTATAATAACTGATGAAGCGGCAGCCGGCAAAGTTGGTAAAGCCAACTTACTGACGAATGCAGATTTTAACTATATCAAAAATTCGGATCAGCTTAGTAAAATACTTAAAAGCAGGAAACGAGCCATTGATAAAATAGAGTTTACCATCGACTATGAGAGCCAACTAAAAAAGCTACAAGTAGAATTAGTAAAGTTGCAAACTCATGTAATCAAGAATAAACTACGTGTAGCTGTAATTTTTGAGGGCCGTGATGCAGCAGGAAAGGGCGGAACCATTAAACGATTTATTGAGCATTTAAATCCTCGTTCTATGCGTGTGGTAGCGCTTGCTAAACCTACGGATAGAGAGCGGGGTCAATGGTATTTTAGAAGGTATATAAGGGTGCTTCCAAATGCTGGTGAGATTGTGTTTTTTGACCGAAGTTGGTATAACAGAGCGGTTGTAGAGCCGGTAATGGGTTTCTGTGAAGAAGATGAATATCAACAGTTCATGCGGCAGGTCCCGGAATTTGAACACATGCTTTTTGAGTCAGGCGTAATGATGACCAAATTCTGGTTTTCTATAGATAAGCAGGAACAGGCCAGGCGATTCTTATCACGAGGAAATAATCCTTTAAAGCGGTGGAAACTGAGCCCGGTGGACCAAAAAGGCCAAGAACTATGGGATAAATACACCTATTACAAAGAACAAATGTTCAGTAGAACCCATACATCTTACAGTCCCTGGATCATTGTTAAAACCAATACTAAGAAAGAGGCTCGCTTAGAAAGCATCCGATATCTACTTTCAGCATTTGAATACGAAGGTAAGGATGAAGCCGCCACCAGGGTACTGCCGGATCCAAATGTAATTATGAGGTTCCATAGATCTATTTACCACGACTAAGCATATGTCCAAATACTCTTTTACGGATACAGAACTAAAACTTCTGAACAGCAATCAAGCCATTAAACTCATGCTTGATAAAAAGCCGGGCTATGATCCCGAACGTGTATTAAGATACGTTAGGTATGAATATGAGCTGGAAAGAAGTCAGGTAGAACTTATTAAACTGCAAAACTGGGTCACAGAAAATAAGAAACGTGTATGTATTCTTTTTGAAGGAAGAGATTCTGCCGGTAAAGGTGGCGCCATTCGAAGAATTACACATCATATGAATCCACGTTTTTACAAGGTTCATGCGCTTCCCAGACCTACTGAAGATGAAAAAGGACAATGGTACTTTCAACGCTATATCATAAACCTTCCTAACCCAGGTGAAATAGTATTTTTTGATCGTAGCTGGTATAACCGAGCTGTAGTAGAACCGGTTAATGGTTTTTGCACAGATGATGAGTATAAAAGGTTTATAGAAGAAGTGAATAGCTTTGAGTCTATGATTACGAGAGACGGGATCATCCTTGTAAAGCTCTATTTTTCAATCACGAAAGACGAGCAGGCACGAAGATTTGCCGACATTCAAGAAAACCCGCTGAAACGATGGAAAATGACACCTGTAGATCGCAAAGCTCAAGAGCTGTGGGACGTTTACACGGAATATAAAGAGAAAATGTTTGCGCATACCAATACTAAAGAAAACCCCTGGAAAGTTTTAAAGGCGAATAGAAAAACCAAGGCACGTTTGGAGGCTATAAAGTATATTCTGGACGTAATTCCTTATGAATAAATTAATCTAGTATAGAAAACCGATTTTTAGTCTGAATGAAACTGCAATAGGTACATCATCCGCCGCTCCTAAAAAAACCGTAATGATAAGACCTTTCGAATTGGTTAGCGGCCGGTTCAGAAAAGTTACTTTCTTCGGAAAACCCGTAACCGAAACCTATGGAATAGTCAACAAGAAATGCGTTATCATAGACAATTCTGTTTACCAACACCAGCATTACCTGGGGTTTAATGTACCTGTCTTTTAATATATGGGAGTATTTCATTCTTTATGAGTAAAATCCGGAGTATGATAAACTTATACCCCGTAGCTACAAAAACACCCCAACTTTTTTCAAACTCATCTGTGTCAAAACCAATACCGATGTGGCCTATCTCAGATTCAATGGATCTTCCGGGCTTAATACCTTTTACTACGTAAAGGCAAAGTGTTCAAGTAAAGGCGATAAAAAATGAAGTTTAATGGCTCGTTTTTTATCCTCAATATAAACCCAGGATCATACCGGGGATCATTAAATTCTATTTCTCGTCCGCTGCTGAGTACGATCTTAAGGACATCATCGACGGAAATAGAAAATAATAGGAGAATTACGAACTTCATCCGGCGATAAGTAATACTTGATTTCGTTCAGACCTACAATCAATTACCGATTTGTCCTTTTTGTGGATCTTATCCTGAGCTAATACCAATGCAGATGCAAATACCAGTATTAACGTAAAGAGGAGTTTCATAAATGATTGAGTTATTTGATAATTTAGACACGAATAGTAAGCCAAAGGTTGCATAGATGCTTTTTATAAGGCGAAAACTACTTGGGAAGGATTTCAGACAGGCGCATACCGCAGCATTTGCTTGCCTTACCATCATATGGATAGGGTATTATATGGTAACCGACCCGGGAGTTGATGTTACTAATTTAGTCTTCTGGCCGGCGGCCTATTTTTTGGCGCTGTGGCTGATAGGCTTTTCCATACCACGGTTTTTTCTCAAATTGTTAAGCCAGAAATTCCATGTTAAAGTGATATATCATTTAGGCATTGCGGTTTTATTTGGAATAATCCACATGATTTTAACAGATGTTTTTATTGTTCTAATAGAGCGTTTTTTGAATTTACCTGAACACTTCATTCTTGGTAATTTACCTACAAAATGGCTTTTTAGTTGGCATCAGCTGTTTCATGGTTTTATATGGTATATTATTTACATAGGTACACTGAACATGTTTTACTTTCAGGCGCTTTATTTGGCCGAAGAAGCAAAGAACCACAATCTGAGTGCAAGCCTTTCTGATGCCCGCGTTAAAACACTCTCGACAGAACTCAACCCTCACTTCCTTTTTAATGCGATGAACAGCATCGTCATGCAGGTACGTAAAAATGAAAATTCTCTGGCGGTAGAGGGGCTGGCCGATCTGGGAGATATGTTAAGAGCGGTTCTTACTACTCGTGATGAAATTTTTATTTCGTTAAAAAAGGAGATAGAGTTAC
>CALBPF010000057.1 GCA_937899105.1 uncultured Flammeovirgaceae bacterium
ACTTCTTCAAGCCTATTCCAAATGGCCGGACTATCTTCAAGTTTCACATAATGCAGCTGAATGTTTTGGCGAGTGGTTAAGTGAAGGTTGCCATTTGTGAATTCCTCGGACACGTCTGCCAACCGGATGAGCTGTTCGGTAGTGATCTTCCCAAAGGGTAACTTGGTGCGAAACATTTGTACACCCTGTTGACGCTGTCCGTAAACTCCTCTTGCCAGCCGAAATGCTTTGAATCTTTCCTCTTCAATTTCTCCTTTTTGAAATCGCTTGATTTTGTTACTTAACTCCAATATGTCTTTCCTAGCAGCTTTGCTAACCTTTTTGCTGATTGTCATGCTCATGGTTTACTCTCCTAACCTCCCCTTAAGGGAAGGCACTTTATTTTATTGATTAATTATTCCGTTTCTCAATTTTCTTTTCTCTATCCAAGGTCTATGTCCCCATAGACCTTCTGTTCTCTCTTTCTTTTCTAATCGTCTGACCATTCGAAGTGGTCTGGTGACTGTATTGTTTATAAATAAAAAGGCCTCTGAAGATGTCTATCCGCAGAGGCCTTATGAATTAATTAGTTATATCTATTTCATAATATGCGGACGTAGTTTTTCAACTTACAACACATACAAATACAACATATAGGTCTGATATAGATCGCCGTTCTCATGATAATTCAGGGTTTTCGATCGAAGCTTTATCCTTTATAAGATTGGTTCTTTTTATCTCATCACTCCCTGAGTAGAGTATACTTTTTGTTAAGGCGTTTTGAATATCTTCAAGGATATCATTAACATTTTCAAGCCCTGCTGATATCCTGATAAGACCAGGTGTAATGCCTACCTTCAATCGCTCTTCTTCACTTAGTTTTGAGTGAGTTGTAGTTGCCGGATGGGTGGCTATAGTTCTGGTATCTCCTAAATTGGCGGTCAGAGATAACATTTTAAGGTTATCCAAGAATTGCTTGCTTCTTTCAATGCCTCCTTTCAAATCGAAAGTGATTAACCCACCCCCTTGGCGCATTTGTTTTTTGGCTAATTCATAATTGGGATGAGACTTTAAAAACGGGTATTTGACACTATTGAGTTCTTCATGCCCTTCTAAGTATCCAGCGATCTGCAATGCGTTCTCACAGTGCTTATCCATTCTTACGACTAGTGTTTCCATACTTTTGGAAAGTACCCAGGCATTAAAAGGTGATAAAGCAGGGCCAGTATGACGTGCAAAGAATCTAACTTTCTCTACAAGGTCTTTTCTACCAACAATTGCACCACCAAGTGTTCTGCCTTGTCCGTCAATAAATTTTGTAGCCGAATGACAAACCAGATCTGCCCCATATTTAGCGGGTTGCTGTAAATAGGGAGTGGCAAAACAGTTATCTACGTTTAAGATAAGTTCATATTTACGAGCTAGCTCACCTAACCACTCCAGATCTAAAAGATCTAACCCAGGGTTGGAAGGTGTTTCCACAAAGATCATTTTCGTGTTTGGTTGTATCAAAGACTCCCACTCTTCGGTTTTATCGATATCTGCGTAAGTATGTGTGATACCCCACTTAGGAAAAAGCTGTGTCAGTATTTGATGTGTTGAACCAAACAGTGAGCGTGATGCCAAAACATGATTTCCGTTTTCTAATAAGGCAGCCATACTGCTAAACATAGCCGACATACCCGTTGCAGTAGCTACTCCATCCTCAACACCTTCAAGTAATATGAGCTTTTCTATACATTCATTGAGATTAGGGTTAGAAAATCTGGAGTAGAAATTTCCCTGGATTTCATCGGCAAACATAGCGCGGGCATGCTCTGCATCCTCAAAAACAAAACTAGAAGTCATGTAGATTGGTGCGGCGTGCTCGCGTTGCAATCCATTATCAGATTGTGAGCGGATGGCCTGAGTTTCAAAGTGCTTAGAATCGCTCATACGCTTAAACTTCAATGTGTAACCATTCCTTTTTAGCCAATAATTCTTCCTCGGTTTCCTCATAATCGGGATCAGGTATGCAGCAGTCTACAGGACATACGGCGGCACATTGTGGTTCTTCATGAAAACCCATACACTCGGTGCATTTTGCGGATACGATATAGTAAAACTCATCTGAAATGGGTTCCTGATTTTCTTGGGCATCTGTTACCATACCACCCTCCATTTCTACTTCTTCAAGGCCAGTACCTCCGGCCCAAGTCCACTCTTCCCCGCCTTCATAGATGGCAGTATTTGGGCATTCTGGCTCACAAGCCCCGCAGTTTATGCATTCATCAGTAATAATTATAGCCATTAAATAGTATTATTAAAAGGTTAGGTTATGCCCATAACGACCACTGGTCTTCATGGGGTGATTAGTTGAGTCGGTGGAGGCGCTAGAGGATCAGCAACAACACGAACAACAACATGTGGTGTTGCAACAACAACAGTTGATTATAGTCTGCAGGGATTGTGAGAGTTGAAACAGCTCTTTTTCTAAAATGTCGGTGATAAATCTGATCATAGCAATTAAATTTATATTCTCCTTCCGGCGCCTCCGGATCGGATTAGGATTTAGCACCTTCCCGTCAGCTGGCGGGTGGTTGCTAGCGTTTCTTTGAGCCTGATCTCTCCACGCTTCTGTATAAATCAATTGCCGTTAATAGATTACCTCAAGAGCAAATGATAATGCAATACTATGAAACAATGCACGGATTATGCAAGGGGAAAGTTTGAAAAAAATAGAATTATGTTTTTTAAGGTCGTCTGAATGACCAATTTTTCAAACATAGTAATCATAAAAAAATATCTGTCTAATAGTCATTTTGAGCATTTTGGGTAACTTAATAGAACTACCAGCTACCTATGTCGAACAACAAAAAAATATTTGCTCTACCTCCATTGAAGTATACCGGCCTGCGAGTCGAAGAACCAAAAAAAGTCAGTGGTGGTATTGAAGCTGTAGTATCTGCAACAAGACATATTATTGGGGAAGTCGGTATGGTAGAGGGCACAAAAGCCATGCTTAAAATCAATCAGTTTGATGGTTTTGACTGTCCCGGGTGTGCCTGGCCAGACCCTGATGAAGAGCGGGCGCAAGTGGAGTTTTGTGAAAATGGAGCCAAAGCAGTGGCTGAAGAGGCCACTACCAAGAAAGTGGATGCCAAATTTTTCAAGAAACATTCTATTTCAAAATTATCAACCTGGTCCGATTATGAGATCGGCAGGAGCGGCCGGCTTGTTGAGCCTATGATAGTGAAACCTAGCCGCGATCACTATGAGCCTATCTCCTGGAATTCAGCTTTTGAGTTAATAGGGAAACAATTAAATGAGCTTAATTCACCTGATGAAGCGATCTTTTACACCTCTGGCCGGACCAGCAATGAGGCGGCTTTTTTGTATCAACTTTTTGTGAGGCAGTACGGCACTAATAATCTTCCGGACTGCTCAAACATGTGTCATGAATCGAGTGGAGCAGGATTATCTGAGACAGTGGGTATCGGTAAGGGATCCGTGAAATTGGATGATTTCTACAAGACGGAGGTGATCATGATCATGGGACAGAACCCGGGAACCAATCATCCCCGGATGTTGACAGCGTTACAGGAAGCTAAGCAAAACGGGGCCAAGATCATAACGGTAAACCCACTTTCAGAAACAGGTTTGAGCCGTTTTAAGCATCCGCAAAAACCCATGGATATGCTAGGCTCCGGTACAGCGCTGACTGATATTTTTTTACAAGTAAAAATTAACGCTGATGTTGCTTTGTTAAAAGCTATTCTAAAGCTTCTGTTAGAGCGAGAGAATGAATCACCGGGTTCGGTTTTTGATCATGAATTCATTCAGTCCGAAACCAAGGGTTTTGAGGATTTTCTAGCCGATATATCCAGATATAATATTGATGATTTGGTAGAACAATGTGGTGTTCCCTATATGGATATTAACAAAGCCGTCAATCTATTGGCTAGGAAAAAGAAGATCATCAT
>CALBPF010000058.1 GCA_937899105.1 uncultured Flammeovirgaceae bacterium
GCGCTTATTCTCTTCTATCATCTTAAGTATATTTTGTTTACAGTCACTAACAATGGCCCAGAAGGTCGAAAGGCGCTGGCAGAGCTTATAGGATTAATGGAAGAACAGCCCCATCGCATTAAAGAAAACCCTGAGAGTTACCTGACCACATTGCATAACCTGATGGGAATGATGCTCTATAACAAAGAGACCAACGAGGCATTAGAGGCGCTAAATAAGATCAGAGAGATACCTGAAAAGTATGGTCTAAAGAAGCAGAGCTACATATTAAGGACGTTTGTGAAAACGTATAATGTGGAGTTAGAGCTATATCGCGACCTCAAGGATTGGGAAAGGGCCGGAGAGTTGATGTCTGAGATCAACCAGTTGATTGAAACTCATGTTATTCCGAATAATTACCTTTTATCTTTCTATTACCAGTTCGGCTATATTCATTTTCAACTGGGCGAATATTCAGAGTCCCTGGTTAGTATCAACAAAATTCTCAATACCAACTTTGGCGATGAGCGATCCGATCTACAAACCTATGCGCGCTTTCTGTTTCTCATGATCCATTTCGAATTGGGAAATATTACTTTACTTCGGTATGCTGTAGATAATACCAGGCGTTTTTTAAAGAAAAGAAGAGGAGCTCTTTTCCCATTTGAAAAAGAACTATTGAAGTTTTTTTCTAAGTTGAGCGTATCTTCTGCATATAAATATCAAACGCTTTTTGGAAAACTCTCTGCTTCGCTTTTTAAGCATCATACGGAAGATCAGCGATCAAATATCCTGGACTATCTTGATTTTGAGAGTTGGATAAAGAAAAGATTGAGTAAGCGGAGAACTACTTATTTCTAGCTATTATATGAGCTGCTCTATTTGATTAAGGATCACAGACTTTTCTAAATGCGATTTGCGAGGTGTGGTAGATGTGTTGACTACCCGCGGCCATCTCCTGAATAAAGGCAAGTGCCTGCCTTCCGTGAGACTTCCGAAGGCAGGCTACGCTTTTTAAACTGTTAAAGCCCTGCTCGAATAGAGTTCTTTCTTTTTAATTAGCCTTATAGCTGATGCGCCTTCTGCCTCAAACTACTTTGCAACCCGAACCATAGTCCGTAGCCTATCAACCCGATCAATACGCCATAAATAGTAGTGATCATGGAAGTTTTGATACCGGCAGCCAGGATGCCCGGAGATACCTTACCCCATTCATGTATGGCTGCAAATGCACTATAAAGACCCAACAACTCAGAAAAAATACCGAAGATCAACCCAAAAAGGCCTACACTTTTTACCAGGTCAATTTTGCTTTTCCATACCAGCAGATCTACTTCTTGAGCTTTGGAAAGCCCCAGCCCATGATACACCGCTAGTGCAATAGTAATAAGTAAGATCAAAGTCAGGATACCCATAAATATGGGATCACCTTGCATAAATAGAGTCATAATATAAGAGTTAAATTAACGAATTATTTATGTCCAAAGCTAGCGGTGAAAGGGGGCTGGCGACAATGTCGAATCCGTGATTAAAGTGGTTATCCACCACAAAAATTAAGTCCTATCACGTTATTCCCCGATATTAGCGGCTATGAAACCTGGCATTCACGTTCTTTTTTGGATTGTAGTAGTTATCCTGCTCACTGCTGTGTTTACTCCGTATTACAGCTCAATCCAGGAGAGCTTTTATTTCGTTTCCATGCTTCTGCCGGTGGTAGTAAGCACATGTTACTTTTTTAACTTTTACCTGGTTCCTTATTATTTATTTACAAAGCGGTATGGGCTCTTTGCTCTGTATTTTATTTACATGCTGGTGGTCTCCGTTTATCTGGAAATGATCGTGATTGTGCTGGCCTTTGTATTGCTGGCAGAGTACTCCTATGAAAATATGAGTCCTGTTTCACGGGATATATTTATACTGGCCATTGCCCTTTATTTTATTGTGTTTCTGTTCTCATTCATTTTGCTGATCCGTCAGTCGTTTGCCAAACAATCACGGCTTGAGCAGCTTGAAAGGGAGAAACAGAAAAACGGGGTGGAATCTCTGAACGTAAAAGTCAACCGCCGAAATAAGCAGATCATACTGACCAATATTCTTTATATAGAAAGTTTAAGTGATTATGTTCAAATCCATTTGGAAACGGGCGAGACGGTGACCACCCGTGAAAAGATCAGTGCACTGGTAGAGAAACTACCAGATCATTTTATCCGCATCCACCGTTCTTTCTTGGTTAACAAGAATATGATCGACACTTATTCCAAAGAAGAGGTAATTGTAAAGGGACAGGAATTACCAATCAGTCGATCATACAAACAAAACGCGTTAGAGGAATTAAAACGTGTTATTGTCCCAGCCTGAATTCAAATTTTCCGGTATTACCCTTAGGGTCGGTAGCCGTTAACTTGAATGTTTTTGCTTCTTCAAAACGCCATATACCGTGCAGTGCAAGCAAACTTTTATCAAATTCAAGCCAATCCGGAATTTCTGAATCGTCGTTCATAGCAAGATGAAAAATCAACTCATTATCATCTACATCTTTAAATACATCTTTTGGAAAGTTCAATTGAAATTCTTCGTTGTATTTCACGGGTGCTTCCAGAGCGGTATTGTAGCTGTAGGGCCTGAAAATGGTCCGTGTATTTACCCAGTAAATATCTGAGCCATAAATATCTTCTCCATCTTCATGAGCAATGCTCATCCTGATGAAAAACAGGAACCTGTTATCCGCGGTTACGAACGGTCTTTGCTCAATTTCATTAATGTTTATTTGTGTGTTCAGTCGTTCAGGAATGGTCCATTTGTCTTCTTTCGTCAAGTAACTTATATATAAGTCATGCTTAGATTAAATTCAGTTTTCCACGCTTGAATAATGATATAATCACCAATAGAGGACAAGAACAAGCTTTCTTCATCAAAAATAGAATTTAATTCATACACCTTTTGAACAGAAGTGTCGCCGTTGGAGTCTAACGCTGATCGATAAATATCGCCATAATATTGATTCAAACAGCCAAGTACGAGATCCATACGCTTGGTTGCGTGAGAGGCGCATCTCGCCAGTTACTGCTGGCGGGACCGTCTACTCGATTGGGCGTAGTATTTTTACACTCTCTCAAATAATTTCACCAATGGTTTTCTAACCTTGCTAAGGTGTTGTGTTTCATCTTCTTTACTTCGGTAACCAATGGTTGCAATCACAGACGCATTTAGTCCTTTGGTGTTCAAGCCCAATATTTCATTGTATTGGTCAGGTTCAAAGCCTTCCATTGGGCAAGAGTCTATTTTTAATTCTGCACAAGCAGAAAGTAAATTCGCCAAGGCAATATAAGTCTGATTTTTTGTCCAGTTGAATTGTTCTTGCTCTGATTTTTCTGCGATTTTCATTTTCATAAAATCACTATAACCGACCAAATTTTCTTTATCAATATTTCTTACACTAGCGGTTAATTCGATAAGCTCGTTGATTCCATCTGATATTCCCTTTGTTTGACTGCAAAATACAAAAAGATGCGAAGCATCCGTTACTTGACTTTGATTCCAAGATACAGATTGTAATTTCTTTCTAATGCTCTTATCTTCAATTATTAGTACTTTATACAATTGTAAACCATAAGAAGAAGCAGATAACTGAATGGCTTTTTTGATGAAGTCTAAATCTTCATCCGATACTTTTTTATTTGGGTCAAACTTTTTTGTGGCATATCGCCAGTTTTGATTTTCAATATAGTTCATAATTTCAGTGATTTAGTTTGTAATTTTTCATTAAAAAAATCAAGACAAAATACCATTTTTATACACACATCAGAGGCTTCAAGGGTTGCTAAACTCAATTTTTGGTTTGTAGACATATTGAGAATATAGTGCATAACTTCGGAAGCGAAATCTTGTTTTGTTTTGTTAGTAATAATTCCTAAACTGTGTATTCCGGCTACGTTTTGGGTAACAGAAAGTAAGCTCATTTTTATGATAGGCACGAAAATACTGAACATTGTTTTGGGTTTTTAAAACTGTTTCTGTGCTCATATTGTATTTAAATGAATCGTAAAAAGAAAGTACACCATAATGCAACATTTCTGAGTCGTTTGCTTTTTTAAATCGATATTTTTTTCTGACCATTTATTACCAAGTGGCAAACTCATGTGAAGTATGTATCTTTTTTTAGTAGACTTTCATTTTCATTTTTGTGACAATGGGAAAAAGTCAATTTGTTTCAATTATTTTATAAATTCCCAATTTTGGTATGGTATAAACACATAGCGAAATACTGACCATACCAATATGCACGCCTTATACATATTGTTGGGCTGTCGTCACTTTTTCTATTGCTTCTAGTTCGTCCGTTTTGGTTCCGAGTTCCTCTTCCGTATCAAAATCATCTTGAAACCCAAGCCAGAATTTAGGAGTTATACTGAAGTACTACTTAATCGTAAAGCTCTGTCAGCGGTTACTCTTCGGTTCTTTTTCAAAATTTCGCTTATCCGTGTTTGGGGAATATTCAGGTCCTTGCTTAAACGATAAGCAGAAATTTCCATAGGCTTTAAAAACTCCTCTGATAAAACTTCGCCTGGATGTATGTTTGGTAACTTTTCCATATTCATCATTTAGTGATGATCTATAATTTCAACATTGTTAGCATTTCCATGTTGCCATTGGAAGTTAATTCCCATTGGTCGTTAATTCTTATATTGCATACATTTCCTTTTTATCTAATTCTAAAAATAACTCTATTTAACTAAATAAAAAATCATATTATCTAGAGATGCTCCCATTCCTCAACAACTGCACATAAAATCGAACGGCGTCTTCAAATTCTTCCACAGGAAGGCGTTCATTTATACCATGAAAAGAAGTGATGTTATCTTCATTCAAGTAGAAGGGAGTGAAGCGGTAGATATTTGGACTGAGTGGGTAGTAATGTCGCGAGTCGGTGGCGCCAACTACCAGGTTGGGCGTGGTGATGACATCCGGGAAGATCTGTTTGATCGTCTTATTCAATAGCTGATAGCCAAAGCTATCTACACTTGAAGATTCAGGGGCCTCGCTGTTAAAAGCACTCTCGGAGATAGTAATGCGCTCATCGTTGATCACTTCTTTGACCCTTGCCTTGACCTCTTCTATGCTGGTACCAGGTAAAATGCGGAAGTTAACTACGGCTTTGGCCTGGTAGGGGATCACATTTTCTTTTAATCCGCCACTTATGATGGTGGGCGCCGTAGTAGTACGCACGATCGCATTTCCGGAAGGCTGGGCTTCATAAGTACTTATGATCATAGACTTGAACAGTGCAGGATTGGCAAATGCCATTTTCTGTATGAAAGGCATCTCGGGTCCGGCATGTGCCATAAAGTCGAGCACCGGTCGGACCAGCTCGGCGGGGAAGGGATTTTCTTTTAACTTGACTACAGCTTTGGCGAGTACATCCAGTGTGGTTTCAGGTTCCGGCATCGAGGAATGACCGCCCTCCATATTTACCGAGAGATGCAGGGATACAAAACCCTTTTCAGCCGTTCCAATGAGGGCTACGTCCTTGTCAATGCCAGGTACCAGTCCTTGAGTGATGGCAAAGCCCTCATCAATCACAAATTCTGCTTTTACACCCTCGTTTTTCAAATGTTTGACAATGGAAACAGCCCCGAATTCACCGCCAATTTCCTCATCATGGCCAAAGCAGAAATACATTGTGCGTTTAGGTTGAAAGCGTTCTTGTAACAACAGCTCAGCGGCCTCCAGTGTGCCAATAACACTGACCTTATCATCAATGGCTCCACGCCCCCAGATAATACCATCTTTGATCTCACCCCCAAAGGGCTCGGCCGACCAGCTGCTTCTGTTTTCTTCGGCTACCGGCACTACGTCCAGGTGCCCCATGAGAATACCTGGCTTTAGAGCGGTATCCAACCCTTGCCATTTGAAGATCATGCTGAATTCATTGATGTAGGTGACTTCCAGCAGTGAGTCTATAAGCGGATAAGCGGTTTTTATAAATACTCTGAATTGGTAAAAAGCGGCAGAATCAATGTCCTCGATATTTTCGTTGGAAACCGTTTTGATCTGTATCGCTTGGCTCAAATTCTGAGTGGCAGAAGATGGTACTTCACTAGGACTGACCGCTTCAACCTTAATCTGTTTGGAAGGAAAGGTGAAGGTGTTAAATAGTATGTATCCCACCAGGATAAGAAGGGCTAGGAGAAGGAGTTGAAGAATTCTTTTCATAGCAGATGAAGCTACGAAAATTTTTGATTTAAGTCGTTGAGAAGCAATACAAAGGAATGACGTCAAAAAAGGAAGTCATCTCGCAGTGTAAACGGAGAGATCCTTACCTCAAAGTGAGAACTTTCTTTTCTTTGTGGCAAAGATGTCTACACTTCGTT
>CALBPF010000059.1 GCA_937899105.1 uncultured Flammeovirgaceae bacterium
CAGGGATGGTATAGAAAGTACTAGAAACACACTTCTCGGTGGGTTGGCTGGAGTAGCATTCAAAACGCTGAGCTCTAAATTCAAACTTACTACCATGCGTCTCCAAAATGGCGAGAGCAGGGCGGCCCAATTCTCGATCATTGATGATCCTGAAGATAGAGCAACGGGTAAATCAGGTTTTACAGCAACTAATGATGTATTGACCTACGATGAACGCTCGTTGACTAATTACTTTTTAAGTGGTGAACATAGCATTAACAATAAAAAATTCTTGATAGACTGGAGGTTAGCGCTAACAAATTCTAATTTAGAGCAACCAGATTACAGAGAAGCGGCATTTACCGTGGATCAGGGCGAAGCTACTTTGAGTGCAGGTCAAGCAGGTTTGCCTTTTCGCTCCTGGCGTTTTCTTGACGAAGATAATTACGTAGCTAAGGTAGATCTTACTTACAGCCCGAAATTATTTGATAGAGATTCGAAAATTAAAGGAGGGCTTAGTTATGTATACAAGGAGCGTGACTATTCACTTCTGAATTACAACATGCAATTCTTGGGAACACAACCCACCTGGTCCGGTGATCCAAATGAGATTATGCTGGATGAAAATATTTATCCAAACTTTAATGGCAATGGAGGTCTCTATTTTCAGGCAGAGAATTTAGCTCCAAACCCTAATGCGTATAACTCCACTGTCGATAATTTTGCGGCCTATATGTCCGCAGAGTTTTCTCCATTTGAAAAGTTAAAAGCGGTGCTGGGTCTAAGATCTGAAAATTATGTTCAAAGACATACCGGACGTAGTCAAAGCGCTGCTTCATCTATCAGTTTTATTTCAAGGACGGAAGATGTCTCACTTGATGAGGCCACGGTGACTTTCAGAAATAGTAACGCCGATGACAGGGATCAGGTATTACTGGATGACAAAGTATTGGATGATTTGGACTTCTTTCCTTCTGTGAACTTAATTTATAGTTTGAAAGAAACTCAAAATATTAGATTAGGTTATTCAAGAACAATTGCCCGACCTACATTCAAAGAATTATCTTATGCTCAGATAATTGACCCAATTAGTGATAGGATATTTAATGGTGGTTTGCTGACTTATGACGGGGAGTGGGATGGAAACCTTACACCTACCGACATTGATAATTTCGATTTGAGATTTGAGATCTTCCCCAGAAGAGGAGAAATTATATCAGCGAGTGTTTTTTATAAGTCATTCGATAGACCCATAGAGTTGGTAAGAATTTATCAGGCCCAAACAAACAATGAATTTCAAACCAGAAACGTAGGAGATGGACAGCTATATGGTTTTGAATTTGAGTTCAGAAAAAGACTCGACTTCATTGCAGGAAAATTAGAGAACTGGAGTGTTAATGGTAATGTTACCATCACCGAATCTCAAATTGATATGTTCTCCAATGAACGAGAGGCCAGGGAAGAATTTCAAAAGGATGGAGAAGATATCGACGGCACAAGAGATATGGCTGGACAGGCGCCTTATGTTATTAATGCTGGTATATCTTATGAAAATTTCGATAAAGGTCTTGACGCAGGTTTATTTTATAATGTTCAGGGTGCCACATTAGTTGTTGTAGGTGGATCACTTTTCCCGGATGTATACACTGAACCATTCCATAGTTTGAATTTTAACATGAATAAGAAGTTCGGCGAAAGCTTAGGAGTAAACTTGAGTGTGTCGAACATTCTAAATGACGTAAGGGAGCAATTTTTCCAAAATTATGAGGCTACTGACCAATTCTTTGAGAGAAGGTCACCAGGAACAGCCGTTGGTATTGGAGTAAGTTATTCATTCTAACAAATTCCTAAAATCTTTAATTTAAGGCCGGGTGTTAAAACCCGGCTTTTTTGTTAATTCCAACTACTTGGGCACTCTTTTTGATTTGAAGGCCCCCCATCAATCCACATGTTTAATTCCTCGATACGCATTTTCGTCATTCGAATTAAATCTTTGCATTTGCATGAGTTAAAAACCTCTTTGCCATATTCCTTACGATAGTTTCGATCCCAATCCTTAGGATATAAAGCTCTTATATGTCTATTTCTATATTGAATCCAATATACCTGTGACATTTCAAATCGTTTTTGAAAGAACTCCTCGCTTTTGTGCATGGTCTTAATGGATTCAAGCAGATCAAGCATTTCTTTATCTACTTGATCTAACTCTGTGCAAGGGTCAAGCTTAGCCTCTGATTTGTTTTGACAAGCTGACAGGCCCACTGTAACAACTATTGCAATTAGCAATAAATACCTAGTATACTTCATTTCAATTATATTATTTATTCTTTCAAAAGGCTATTGTTTTAGCCTTGACAAAACAAAGTATTTACCAATCCAAACCCTAGGACCGGATTACTAATTTCACTACTTTATTAACAAAAAAATCTAGCCGCTAAACAACTATTAACCCCTATTTTTTGAAAGTATTTGACGGTGATGAATATCTTTCGTTGCTTCTATTCAGATTTTTATTAATAGCCCCGAAGCCGTCATATGATAGTACAATATAACTGCGGCTTGGAATAATATTTAACCATTTCATAATATTCTATTGAATTATATTGATAACCCATTTTTTATCATTACTCATGCGAAAATTAACTCTAACAGTCTTATTTGTAATCATGGTACTAATACCTGATTTAGGAGTTTGCCAGAATGAGGAATCCCTGGTCAATCTGGATGAGATAATGCAAAAATTAAATGGATCAAGGCTTTCACCTAATGCAGCCGTTTTTCAAAACTATGTTAGTTATCCAGCTATCTCAAGCAATGGACAAACGGCAATCGAAGCGTCCATCTATCAGTTGAAAGATCGTGATCTATCTGTTGATATTCGACTTTTTTATAATCCTAATAGCTTAAAAGTGGATAGTAGGGCAAGTTCAGTAGGTACAGGTTGGGGTATGCAAGCTGGCGGTCTTATTACAAGAGAAGTGAGAGATATACCTGATGATATATTTCACACAGTATACGATCCGTGGAATGTAAACAGGATCCCCAAAAATATATGGGGATGGCTTACGGAGGCCTTGTATGATTTCATTGGCAAGGGACCTGATAATTTGATAAAGGATTTTCCGGATATTCAGGGAGCTTATCCATGGAGTGATATTAGACTAAAGGCAGGTTCTGCATTACGGCATTATAATTTTTATGGGGCTGATAAAGAACCTGACGTGTATTCAGTAAATACAGGCAAGGTCAGTTTCAAATTTATTTTTTCACCGAATGGAGAACCCAAGATACTCGAGGATTATAATGATTATAAGATAGAATTTACAAGAGACAATATCCCCGGGAATGGTACACCCAATCGAATCGGTGACCAAAGGCTTTTATGGTACGATACTGGAATAAAGTCTTTTAAAATTACAAGCACTGACGGCTACGAGTATTTATTTGCTGAAGTTGAATTAAGTACGCAAGTCAGGCAACTTTATTCTAATAACTTCGGGGCTAACCCAAGCCTGTTGGCCTTGGATTGGGAACAACCACCGCACGCCACAGCTTGGTATTTATCCAGCATAACGTCCCCATTAGGAAACGTGGCTACGTTTAATTATGAGAGTCATGAACTCATTGAAAAAATACCTAATACTTTTCTGGGAGGCTATTGCGAGACTGGAGATTGTTCTCAGGACGATTCGCAAAGGAACAAGTTCAGTGTGAGTAGCAAATTGGAAATTTTCGTCGATCCCGCTAACCCAATAATCAGAAAACGAGAATATAAAGCAAATTCAGTCAGGCTTGATGACACAATTTTGCTTGAGGACTTGGATCAAAGAGCCAAGTATACATTGAAAACTAAGTTTTTAACCTCTATCAATTCACCAAATTTAGAAATTGCTTTTGAGTCTCTAAGAAATAGAGATGACCTGCCGGATTTGCCCGAGCTTAATCATATCAAAGTAACTCGCAAATCAGATAATAAGATTTTAAAATCGTTCGGGTTAGAATATGAATATAAACAAGCAGAAACTTCCGAAACGAATACTCCGGAGTCATGGTGTAAAAGACTTTATTTGAATAGGATAGTACAATATAGTAGTGAGGATTCAGAACAAATACCCCTTTATGGTTTTGAGTATAACTCAAGACAACTGCCTTTTAGGTACTCCACGGAACAGGATGCATGGGGGTTTTTTAATGATAACAATGCAAAAAGTCTTATTCCGGGCTTATGGGTCTACCCTGATCTGTCAGGATATGATCGCTATCGGATTTATCCTATACCCGATCAGGCTAATTCACACTATTTGCCAGGGGCAGATAGATCCGTTAATGCAGTCGCTATTACTTCGGGCTTACTTGAAAAAATTATTTTTCCCACTGGAGGTTATAGGCGATATGACTTTGAACCTAATCAGTATTATGATGAAGAAGCTCAAGCCAACCTACTAGGTGGTGGATTAAGGATGAAAGCTGTTGAGCATATTGATGTAATTGGGAAAGGCGAGAACGTTTTAAAAACTTATCAATATGTACGGAAGGATGATCCTAATAAATCAAGTGGTGTTTTAATTTCACCTCCAGTTTTTGCTAAAGCTTCAGCTTATGTTTTTAGCTATGAAGCTCATGCACCTAATAGATTTTACCCTTTAGATGATTATTCAAATCTCATTCAAAATGACTTTGACATATGGGATAAACTCACTGAGCGATCATCAAGGAGTTTTAACCGATTAACAGACAAAAACGGGGACGCAATAGGTTATACGTGCATAACGGAGGAGTCCGTAGATAATGGTTATATAGAACATGAATTTTACCCACCATTGACGGCAATAGCCAATAGGGTTTTATCAGAAGATGTTAAATACTCCATACCTAATGAGTTTTTAGTTTATAATATGGTCTTTTATAACTCTGCTGGTGGATCATCTCCTCCCAATGAAGCCGATGTTGGTTTTGGGAATATTGAAAGAGGGAATGCCTCAATTTGGCCTTTTACGCCTATATGTACTTTTACAGCTGCTGATTTGATTGCAGGAAAACCTAAATCGACTACCTATTATTCCGATCAAAGCGCTAAGGTTTTATCAAAAGAGTATTCATATATCGAGAAATCCATTAATCCGGAAATTGTT
>CALBPF010000060.1 GCA_937899105.1 uncultured Flammeovirgaceae bacterium
AGTTTTTTCGAAAATCAGGTGCTTCATCTGCGCTGAGTTTCAAGGCTCCGCTTAGTTCTGATAAGTCTTTCGATTTGCTTTGGTCTTTTTGATCAGTTTGA
The DNA here is from genome assembly GCA_937899105.1 of uncultured Flammeovirgaceae bacterium. Lineage (GTDB taxonomy): Bacteria > Bacteroidota > Bacteroidia > Cytophagales > Cyclobacteriaceae > Fulvivirga. The sequence goes on from CALBPF010000060.1 coordinate 102, forward strand.
AAGCTCAGTCATAATAACTTGATATAGCTGAAATTAAATATGATCCGAGTGAGGTTGTTCCTGTCCACTTGTATCGTTTCTTTTCAAATAATTCATCATTTGTGTGTTTGATGATAATTTCACGAAGTTGACTGTAGCTTGGCTGGATATTTTTTTGGCCTTCTCCAAGGAGGTATTCCGGTAGTATTCCCGAATCCATTTATTCAAATTAGGGACTGTTTTCCATCTGCATCCCTTTGCAGGCATTTCGGGTTTACTTCCTGACATTCCGATGTTATACCATTCCATCATCACTAAATGCCAATGATGCAGGTGGCATAAAACATCTTGGATGTTTCTGTTTAGTGACCCCGGTGGAAAATCCTTACGTTGCTCTGCGTGTTCCATTTTCTCAATTATCTCGTTCAACTTCTCAAAGTTGGACTCGCTAAGCTCAAGTAGTTCCTCTTTTGTTTTTGGCCCTTGGCATATCGTACTAAAACAGAATGAACGGCTTCCTGCCCTTCACACCATGTCTATCGAAAGTAGATGTAAGCAGAACCAAGATAAAAATAAAGACCCTGTTTCATAAAAACGATGTTTTTAGCTAATTCTGTATTCTGACCATTACTCACGGCCAGGGAATGATTTTATAGATTTCCAAACGGTAAGAAGTTAACCTATCTCTTTTAGTGCCTTGTTAAGGTGTTCCGGTTCGAGAACTTTCTCTGTTAGAGTCTCTTTCATTTCATATTGAAAAGCATGTTTATTTTCCTGTGAGGAAACTATCCTTTCTAATTTTTCATTAATGAAATGCAAACCAACACCGTCATCGCAGGCTATTCCCCCTTTCATTTCCCCACTTTCTATCTTTTCTTTATAGATGGATTGTCTCTCGGGCTGACCATCGAAATGTGGACAATTGCTTCCTTGCAGAATGCCAAGACAATCTAATTTGTTAAGTTGGTTAGGTACGGAGTTTGTCAACCCTTCCTCAAACCAACAAATGGAGCCGGCGCTGAGGCCCGATAATATGGTTCCTCGTCGGTAGGCCTTTTTAATGATCAAATCCAGGCCCCATTCCTTCCATAGAACAAGTAAGTTGCGCGTATTACCGCCTCCAACAAATAATATGTCTTGGTCCAGGATGAACTCCTGAATTTTATCGGTCTGCCCAAGAAATAGACTGAGGTGGCCGGGGATACAATCCTTTTTCTCAAAGCAGGTATAGAAGTTCTTGATGTATCCTTCGGCATCGCCGCTAGCTGTGCCAATAAAACAGATCTTTGGACTACTCTTGGAAGACTGAGTTAGTATATAATCGACAAGCAGCGGGATGTACGGTTCATCTGAAAAACCGCAGCCACCTAAGGCTATGATTTGTCTTAGCATTCTTTAATAATCACTGCTTATAAAACAATAACCGTAGTTCTGTAACTAGTCGGGTTCCTTTAAAAATACTGAAGTATTTTGTATAATGGAACCAGGGTGGGAACGGCAGACTCAAATTGTTTTTAGGGTTTATACCGAAGCAGCTTTAGCGTAATATATTTATGATATCGCTCGAGATTCCCACACTTTGGCGCTTAAAAATATGGCCATAAATGTTCCGAGAAAGATCAACGCCCCCCAAATATCTATTTCCCCAATCATAAAAACGGCGAAAAGTGCACCAAGGTCAGCGAATCCAGCTACTATAGCAGCAATCACTATCGCTATTTGACTTTGTTTCTTCCAAATAGAAATGGCGCAAAATAATGTAACTATACCAAACCAAAAAAGGTTGAAACCATGTTGACCGAAGGTTATCAGAATAGCTTTCACCTCATTAGGATAATCCTGAGTCATTGCCGTTGGATTGGTTTCCGGAAATAGAAACTTAATGGATGTAATGTCACCGGCAAGTGCACTGATAATTGACATAGCTCCTGGTACGATGTGTAATAATGACCAAATAAACCACAGTAGAGCTATGATTTTATATGTTCTTTTATCTTTCATTTAAACCCGATTTTGATTTAAGCAAAGAACTCATTTTACCATGAAACTGGCGTTAATGTACATTAATAAAGGGGCGCTATTGATAGTTGCTTTCTTATTGCTAGCAGGCAAAACAGGTAAGTCCCGGTACGGTTTGCTATGCTTTTAGTACCTTTTAGTAACGCTACCGAATGAGCTATCATTCATAGTCATTGTTGAGACTCCTTTATGTTCGATTCCATTTTTTTATTGCATTCAATAAAGTCAACTCATAGTCAAAAATATCATAGTCATTAATTGAATTGTTAAAACGACGTCGATTACTTTGTTGATGAGTTTATATTGATCAATCTTAACAATTATGAATTTTCTGTATTCAGTATAAGTTTCCTGGTACTTATAAATTTTAGAAATATTTTGAATGAACTCCGGGTCGGTAGGCCATTTAGATGGTTTGTTTCCTTCTCTGAAATATGTAAAGCCTCATTTACTTCATATCTAAAAAATGAAAATTGTTGAGTTATTTGACGACAGGGACTCCAACCAGTAGACTCCAACTTAATGCGTTCTTGGGTGTATGCAGCCACCTGACCAGGACTCATAAAAATGAGTGTTCCTTTCTGAAAGTCATAGGAATTGCGACCGTAACGGAATTTTCCATCATGGATACCTCTTACCAATGCTATATAGTAAAGGCCAGTAATGAATTTAAATTTATCAGCCTGCCAGTCCATTTCTGGCCATTTCCGCATCACTGTAATCAATGGATGAAGTGGTTTTGCCTGCATTAAAAACTTGGTGCAATTCTGAAATTGAATCGATCTGGTATATGCTATTCACAGCTTCAAAATTAAGCTTAGTTTATACTCTGGACTGAACTATTCGCTGAAATCGTTATATAAATCTCAGAATAGCTGAAAGTAGGATTAGCGCTCTAATTCGACCAGTCCGAGTAAACCTTATGCAGGCAAGGTTTAGCAGATGCCGGATGATCTTCAACCGTGAAGACCATCAATTATAAATCACTTGAATGAGCTCCATATCCATTTTTCATGTCGAAAATCATTTCAATTAAACTAAGATGATATGGAATAAACTCTTTATTCTTAATCATCCGAATGATCTCATCCTTGTAAGCCCATTTCACACGCTGCACCTCAGAGTTTTGTAATCTCAGTTTATTTATATCCACGTCTGCCTTAACGATATAATAATCATCAAAACCTCGTTCAAAATTTATGGTAAAAGTCGGCCTCACAGATTTTAAGTTGACTTTGTGGCCGATTTCTTCAAAAAGCTCTCTTTCTGCCGCTAAATAACTGTTTTCATCGGAATGAGCGCTTCCTCCAACTGTTAAATCCCACATATTTGACCATCCTTCTTTAAAGGGTTGTCTTTGCTGAATTAGTAATTGATTACTTGAATCTAAAATACAGACATGGATAACTAAATGAAATTCATCTTCGCTCAATATTTTACCCCTTTCCACTACTTTTCCAGTTTTAACTCTGTCTCTATTATAAACATCCCACTTTTCCACAAAAATCCTACATGTTCTTTAAGGTTTTACGCAACTACCCGGCAGGCGTGCGCCTACAAGCTGTAAACAGCTAAGATAATCTAGCTATCTAACACCTACAACGGCGTCAACGAAGATCTGTGTTTAGAAATATCCATAAGTAAGAAGGTAGCTCAGGAAGATGATGATCAGAATAGATAGTAATAAAATGCAGACTAACTTGCGGCAAGAACTGTGGGGTATGCTTGCCGGCATTTGTTGGTAGTAGCTTCTTAAAGGTTCTCCACGAGTTGGATGTTATTTCCACAGGTATCGTTAAAAACCGCAACTTTTACGACTCCCATTTGAGTTGGTTTCATGCTGAATTCTACCCCTAGTTCGATCAATCGGTCATATTCTTGTTGTACATCGTCAACATCGAACTGAGTATATGGAATTCCAGCTTCCATTAGAGCATCCTGATAAACTTTCGACGGTTCAAAGTGGTTGGGAGCTGGTTCCAGCAATAATTCCGGCCCGTCTTGCGCTTCTTTAGATACTAACGTCAGCCATCTATTGCCACCCTCCAGTGGCGTGTCAAGTTTCTTAATGAATCCTAACTTTTCAGTGTAGAATCTCAATGCCTTTTCCTGATCTCGAACTGGGATGCCTATAAGAGTTACCTTCATCTGTGATTGATTCAAATCTGTAAATTTCGAAGATCAGGAATCAAAAACTTAGTTGCTTCTCGAAAGTTGCTCTCTTCGAAATTGAGCCGGTGTTTTTCCAGTTTTGGTTTTGAATAGAACGCTAAATGATCCCAAGCTTTCAAATCCGACTGCAAAACAAGTTTCAGTTACTGACATCCCATTTCCCAGATTTTCTTTAGATTTTTCTATTCGTTTATCTATCAAGTATTGTCTTGGCGTGATGCCGTAATACCTCTTGAAGAGGCGCAATAGATGATATTTGGAAATAAAATGAATTTTCGATAACAGGTTCAGGTTTAATTTGGTTTCATATTTGCAATCGATGTAGTCTCGAACTGCAACTATAGCGTCGATTTGTCCTTGGTTCTTGTAAATAACCCTGTTGATCCTGCTAAGCTCTTTTTCGAAAAATGTCATTCTTTCCATAGGTATACTGACTAACGCAATCTAAATATCTGATTATCAGGTACTATATGCTTAGCGATTTTATCTCTATTGACTCGATATAATCTAAGTTCATCAGGGTTTAATCCTAGATCTTTGATTTGTTTTCTCATTTTGCTTACGATCCATTTTTTTTGATCTAAAAGTAGGTAATTATTCTTGGGCATGTAAGGTTACTTCTTTGTGATTATGTTCCAAATGATGACGGCAATCTTTCTGGCAGTGGCCTTGATAGCTGTTTGCCGTCCTTTCTTGAATATAATTTTCTGAAGAACTTGGACAGATCAATGTCTTTGAGGTTGCCCAGCGAGTAATGAATAGATTTAGATGCAGTCGATCATTCTTCTACCTTCTGCTGTCTTTTGAAGAATTGAAGCTCTGAAAGCGTTTACTAATCGTATTTTTTGAGTTTGAATCTGATGCGTTATTGAAAGCCCAATATGACTGACTGCATCTCCGATAGCTCGTTGAAAAACCCTCTGTTAAATGCTTTAAAACTTGATATATTTTTTATTTTCGAAGCATTTCTAATTAATCCATTAAATCTAATATTGGAGGCTGCTAGTTAGACTCTCTAATTTCTAAATTCGTTAGATGGACACTGGGCGTTTATTTAAAATATTATTAATAGAAATGTAAGACCTGTATTTTTCATTTTTATCACATAAACCGCCATTAATTAAGCTGTGTCAGGTGCGGTTTTCCATTTCACCTGTAGGTAACAATCTGGAATCTTCTAATGCAGCAGCTCTGACTCCTGAAGTTTTCAGAATGAATTCATTCTGGGCAAAGTCCATAGAATTTAAAGCGGATTCGTGTTCAACCAATAGTACAGCATCCCACTTTTCATTGTCAGGTCCAATTAGAAAATCTCTACTTTTCCCATAGTAGACAATTCGGCTACCCACTTTTTCCAATTCAGGTAAAGTTTTTTCCATATATAATTGATAAGCTTCTTTACCTGTAATTTCCTTATCGGGTTTTAACTGTTCCAAATATGAATAATCCGCTTTTTTGTAAAACTTTAATAAGTTAAGCATACAGTACACGACAAAACTTTGAGTGCTGGTTTGAGGTAGTTTGAAAAAGGGTA
>CALBPF010000061.1 GCA_937899105.1 uncultured Flammeovirgaceae bacterium
ATACAAAAGGTTTCGGGTCCGATGAAAATAGTTATTAGGGTATTTCTTTTAGGAGCAATGATACTTAATGGTTGTGATACTCCGCTTGAATACAATCCTACAAGGGGATACAAAAGCATAGAAAAGGCATTAATGTCTAAAATATTGTTAGCGGAAGACAGCACTGTCATTACCTTGGAGGAAGGACATTTTATTTTTAAGAATAGTCTGATACTAAACGGTAAAAAGCACATAACCCTACGAGGAAAAGGGATAGATAAAACTGTTCTTTCATTTAAACTGCAGGAGGACGGAGCGGAAGGCCTAAAGATTGCCAATTGTGAAAATATTGTGTTAGAAGATTTTACGATTGAGGATGCCGCAGGGGATAACATCAAGGTCACGGATACCCGGGGAATTACTTTTAGAAGGATTAAGTCTGCATGGACCGGAGAGATTAGCGAAGAAAACGGGGCGTATGCGCTGTACCCGGTCATTTGTACGGATGTGCTGATCGAAGAATGTGAAGCGCTGGGCGCCAGCGACGCGGGGATCTATGTCGGTCAATCGGAGAATGTAATTATTCGCAACAATATCGTCTACTGGAATGTAGCGGGTATTGAAAGCGATATCTCAGAGAACGTAGAAATCTATAATAATCACGCCTACAACAATACCGGTGGAATATTAGTATTTGACTTACCCGGACTTACCCGGTATGGTAAGAACATAAAGGTTTATGAAAACGAGGTTTATGATAACAACCTTGAGAACTTTGCCCCTCCCGGCAATATCGTGGGGACGGTGCCACCGGGAACGGGTATCATGGTACTTGCAACAAAAGACGTAGAAATATTTAAGAATAGGATTGACGATAATAACACTGCGAATGTTGCCATCGTAAGTTATGAGCTTATTGATGCGATGAAGGGAAAGGACAAAAAAGACAAAAAAGAAGAAGGGGAAGAAAAGGCGTTGACGAGTACACAACGATTCGACAGGAAGTGGAAAAAAGATAAAAGTTATAATCCTTATCCTCGATCAGTATACGTACATGACAATACGTATTCGTCGAGCTTGTTTCCCAACCTGGGTAATGACTTTGGTAAGTTATTTTTATTGAAGTTTGGGCTTAGCAGGCCAGAGGTTGTTTGGGACGGTATTCTTTCTGAGGACTACCTTTTACCTACCGGAGAGGTCAATCCCGAGTATAAAATTTGCGTTCAGGAAACTAGTGTCAAATCTGCCACACTGGATGCAGCTAATGATTTTGAAAACTTAGCGTCTAATCCTGAGTCTTTAAATTGCACTTTATAGATGAAAAAGTTTGGATTGATTTTTTTCTTAAGTGCTTTAGTTGTCGGCTGTTACAAAGAAAAACCAAAGGAGAAGATTGTGTTCGAGGAGGAGGTCTTTGATGCAGCTGATTCCTATGCGCACCTGGGATTTGCCAAGCTGTCCGAATACAATTTTTTCCAAGGTGATATTGCAGATTTGATTCCTGCCTCCAATGTGTACCCTTATGACCTCAATACGCCACTTTTTTCAGATTATGCATTAAAAAAGCGGTTTATTTACCTGCCCGAAGGTAGTAAAGTAGGCTACCATGAAACAGATGTCTTGAAGTTTCCTCCGGGAACGGTACTTATTAAGAATTTTTACTACGAGAATGCACAACTGGAAAATGAATTGGGTCGAATCATGGAAACACGTTTACTTATCCGTAAAGAGGAAGGGTGGACAGCATTGCCATATATCTGGAACGAAGAGCAGACAGATGCATCGTTGGAAATAACCGGGGGAACACAAAAAGTTTCTCTTCTAGGCAAAAATCCGATCGACTATCAGGTTCCAAACCTGGGGCAGTGCAAAGGGTGTCACGAGCTGAATGGAAAGATAGAACCTATCGGACCAACGGCCCGACAACTAAATAGAACTAATATTTTCAATGGAAAAGAAATGAACCAGTTGGTAAAGCTCTATGAAGATCAATTGCTCGATCTCCCGGCGTTCGATAATATCCCCAAACTGCCGGTATGGGACAATCCCAAAACCGGATCACTAAATAAGAGAGCAAGGGCCTACTTGGAGATAAACTGTGCACATTGTCACAGAAGGGAAGGTCCAGCCAAAAATTCAGGGCTTTATTTACTGGCTTCCAATGAAAATGAAAGTGAAATTGGTGTAATGAAAGCGCCGGTAGCAGCGGGACAAGGTTCAGGTGGACTGAAGTATGATATCGTTCCTGGCAAGCCTGAGAAATCTATCTTCTATCATCGCTTGAATTCAACGGAAGCTTCCGTGATGATGCCTGAGTTAGGAAGAAAGTTAATCCATGAAGAAGGGGTTATGCTAATCAAAGAGTGGATCGCTAACATGAACTGAACTATATCGCTCTTAAATGAGCGCGAGGTTAAGTCGATCTGTCTATGACGGATTTTATAATAGTTAGTC
>CALBPF010000062.1 GCA_937899105.1 uncultured Flammeovirgaceae bacterium
TAATTAAGCCACTTATGTAATTTAATGCAACTATGTTGCATTAAAGACGACTTTACTTTACATTAGATATTGTGAGTCGGTCATCAAAATAAATTCAAAACTACTAACAGCTTATTGCGTAGCGCTGTGCGTTCTTTTTGGATGCCATGCACTTCGACATGGAGAAAATACGGGGCCTGAGAAAATACGTGACAGTCTCTCATTCGAATTTTAGTTTTCACATAAACTTCTTTCTTATGTTAGAAGCCATTAATCTATCCAAAAAATACAGCGGGCACAATGCACTCTCCAATTTGAAACTTACCGTTGGCCAGGGGGAAGTGTTTTGCCTCCTGGGCGCCAACGGTGCGGGTAAAACTACTACCATTAACCTGTTCATGAACTTCATCCAACCGAGTTCCGGGCATGTAAAGGTAAACGGGCTTGATGCAAGCGCTCAACCCCAGGATACCAAAAAGCATTTGGCTTATATTCCTGAAAACCTTAGCCTGTATGGCAACCTGACCGGACTGGAAAACCTGCAATTCTTTGCGGGACTGGGCGGAGAGAAACCTGACAAATCATCTGCCGAAAATCTACTTCAATCGGTAGGGCTGCAATCAGATGCTGTTCACAAGCGTGTTTCCCAATACTCGAAAGGGATGCGTCAGAAGGTGGGTATTGCCATCGCGAAAGCCAAGCAGGCCGATAATCTCCTGCTCGATGAACCAACTTCCGGACTCGACCCGCAGGCAAGCAATGACTTTGCGCAGCTACTTCAAGAAATGCGACAAAACAATGTAGCGATTTTGATGGCGACTCACGATCTCTTCCGGGCGAAGGAAAGTGGAACACACATCGGAATTATGAAAGCAGGAAAACTGATCCATTCATTGGATAGTGATGAGATCACCCTAACGGAACTGGAGCATTTGTACCTGGAAACCATGAAATCTGAAAGCCATGCGGAAGTTAATCATTAAGAAAGAGATTCTGACCGCCCTGCGCGATGTTCGATTACAGGTTTCGGGTGGCATCTTGATTGTTCTTATGCTGACAGCCGTATTCGTAGGATGGCAGGGGCAGAAACAAATACAGGAACAGCGGGCCAAAGCCCAATCTGCGATGTATGATACATGGCTGAACCAGGGTAACAAACACCCACATAGTGCGGCACACTACGGGCAGTTTGCTTTTAAGCCGAAACCTGTTCTAAGTTTTCTGGACGTAGGGCTTGATAATTACACGGGCATCTCGGTATTCCTTGAAGCGCACAAACAAAATGAAGTGTTGTTTAGCGCTGCCCAGGACAGTAATGGCATGACCCGCTTTGGTGAAATGACTGCCGCGCTCATCCTGCAGGTTTTGCTTCCATTGCTCATCATATTCCTGACGTTCAACATCTTTAGTAAAGAGCGAGAAGAAGGTACACTTAAGTTGATCCATGCTCAAGGCCTGTCCATGCGGCAATTATTCATGGGAAAAGTGTGGGGCGCTTACCTAATGGTACTTCTGATATTTTTGCCGATCATCCTACTTGCCTACCTGCAATTGGATCAACAATCGGCTAGTCTTGATTCTGCAGTGACCACCAAGTTTTTGTTACTTACTTTCGGCTATGCCATCTATTTTTTGGCGTTTGTGCTACTGTGCGTTTTGATCTCAGCGTTTGCTAAAAATTCAGGACTCTCTTTGTTGACTTTGCTCGGTTTATGGATAGTCTCCTGCATCATTTTACCTAAAGCCGCCACCAACCTGGCAGATAAAGTGTACCCCACTCCTTCACAATTCGAGTTTAAAAAAACCATCGAAGACAAGGTGAAAAACGGGATTGACGGGCACAATCCGTCGGATGTGCGATTGGCATCACTCCGGCAAGAGGTATTGGATGAATATGGTGTCGAAACCATTGAAGAACTGCCTGTGAATTGGAGCGGTATTGCTATGCAGGCAGGAGAAGAATATACGGATCAGGTTTATGATGCCGAGTTCACCAAGGTGGAGAATATCTTCAACCGGCAGAATAGATTATCAGAGTGGGCCGGATTTATCAATCCGTATTTGGCGGTTAGAAACCTATCCATGGCCCTTGCCGGTACTGACTTTCATCACCACGTGGCATTTGCTCGGGCCGCTGAAAACTATCGCAGGGCTTTTGTGAAAAAGATGAATAAGGACATGGAAGTGAACCACAAGCCTGGCATAGCTTATGGTGATTACAGCGTAGGAGAGGAAATGTGGTCAAGTATAAAACCTTTTCAATACAACCTGCCGGATGCGGCCACCCTCCTTTACAATCAGTGGCGCAGTATTGTGGCATTGGCTTTTTGGTTAGTCCTCCTTTTTTCCATTTCCATGACCTACGCTCCCAAAATACCGAAGCTATGAAAATGCTCTTTCACATCTTGTCCTTCGAATGGAAAACCCTTTGGCGCAGCAATACGCTCAAAGTATTGTTACTGGTTGTTTTTGGCGCAGGCATTTACGGCATTTATTTCGGCAAGTTTGAAATTGATAAACAGCAGAAACGGATTGCAAAAGTTCAGCAGTACGAACGACAGCAGTTTGACAGTCTTATGCTTTGGGTAGAGCTGGACACCACCATAACGTCTAACAAAGAAAAGTACCAACAGGCCGTATCACCAACTGGTGTAGGATGGAACAAGCATTTTACCTACTATCTTACTAATAATGCCCCACCAGCCGCCGGATTATGCTTGGGTCAACGGGATCTTTACCCGGTATATTATGGATTCAATGTTACCGACCTGGCACGACAGGTAAATACAGGGGAACTGGCTAACCCAATGAAGCTCTTAACAGGGAATTTTGATCTGTCTTACGTTTTTGTTTTTCTCTTTCCGCTGTTGGTAGTGGCTTTATTTTATAACCTCTATGCCGGGGAAAAAGAAGGCGGTACGCTTTCATTGCTACAGTCTCAATCCACCTCATTGAGGACGATTCTTTTTAGTAAAGGGCTGTTACGTCTAACCATGATATGGTTATTAGCTGCGGTTCTTTTACTACTTAGTTTCGCTTTACAGGGGATCTCATTCTTGGAAAATGGAGTACTCTTCTTCCAGTGGCTGGCGATCATTTATGGCTACTGTCTTTTCTGGGTAGTGTTGATGGGAGCGGCTGTGGCCCTACGCCTGAGTTCAGCGCTAAGTGCCATGCTTGGCTTAGGCATCTGGTTGATTTTTGCGCTGATTACCCCCGCTTTACTTAACCTGTTTGTATTGGCCAATGAGCCGCTGCCGAACCGTGCAGAAATGATCCATGCAGTCAGAACCCTGAATGGTCGGAATTGGGAACACCCGAAATCGTTCGTATGGGACAGATTCTATCCTGAAAACCCGCAGTATAACGATGGTGATACAACGAACTTCAGTAAATGGTACTATGCCAGCTTCACTCTACTGGATAAAGAGGCCAATGCACTAAAAGCAGAGTTTGAAAAACAGGTAAGCAAGCGGAACGCATTATTAGACCAATGGCAATGGCTTGCTCCTGCGGCTATGGTACATGAAAAGCTGTCTACACTCTCAGATACGGATAGAGAAAGTCACCTTGAATTTGTGAAGGAAGTACATGCCTACCACGATGGATTAAAAGAATTGTATTACGCCAGAATTTTCAAAGGGGAACAGTTTTCTTCGGATGACTTACAAACCTTGAGCGATAAACTGTAATGACCGCTCATACGAATAAGACAGTAAAAGTTAAATCATTCTACCTGTTGATGGTCTTATTCCTGTGTGTAAAGGTGCATGCACAGCGTCCTTTTGAATTCAACAATACGGCTGTGGGGCCAGGCACGAAGCAACACTTTACCATCACCATTTCAGATAAGGACACTTCTACATTTATACCGGTTACAGTTTTTCATGGAAGGCAAGCGGGACCGGTACTGGGGATCACAGCTGGAGTGCATGGTTATGAATATGCCCCAATTCTGGCAGGCCAACGGCTTATTCAGGAGATAGATCCTAATCAACTTAACGGTACCATCATTTTAGTACAGGTGGCTAATGTAGGAAGTTTTCTTGGCAGGTCACCCTACCTTAACCCTTTAGATGGTAAGAACCTGAATCGGTCATTTCCAGGTGATGCCAACGGAACATTAACAGAAAGAATCGCCCATTTTATTTCAGAAAAGATCATCCCAAGGTGCAATTATTTTGTAGATGTACATAGCGGTGATGCCCCGGAGGATTTGATGCCATATGCTGCCTATTACCAGCATGATGAAAAAAGCGAGATCTCTGCAAAAGGTCGTGCGATGGCTGAACATATGGGGTTCGATCATGTGATCGTCTTCAAAACTACTGAAAGCAATTACATGAAAGCGGGTCAGCCAAGCCTGTATTGTTCAGCACAGGCTTTCAAGCATGGGATACCTGCCGCGGATATCGAATGTGGCCGATTGGGAATGATAGAAAGCAAGTTTGTAGAAAAGATTGTTACCGGCTTGGGCAGTTTGTTGCATCATCTTGAAATGACCGGCGGAACGCCAATTCCGCCAAAAGGGACCCTCTATGTTGAGGAACGCGCCTATATAAGCAGTTCGCATACCGGTTTTTTTTATCCATTAAAATCGAGTGGCGATTATGTAGAAAAAGGAATGAGAATAGGGTACTTCACCGATTTTTTCAACCAAACGATTGAAGACATCTATACTACCTCAAGTGGCATTATACTCTACATGCTGGGAACTCCCCCTGTAAATAAGGGCGAGACCCTGATAGCTATAGGAAAGATAGAATAGCTCATGGGTTAGTCAACATATAATGAAAATAGTGTGCTGAATAACGAAAGGAGGAAATAGAATGAACCTGCTACAAAGTATTAAACTGTCCTTCAGAACGCTTCGAAAGCGTCCGGCATTCTCGGTGATAATCATTTTCACGTTTGCCATAGCAACCGGCGCCAGCATCGTAGTTTATAGCTATATGGACGCGCTGTTATTTTCGTCCCTTCCTTTTAAGGGGCCGGAAAATCTGGTACGCGTTCATTCCGTGAAAGGAGGTGAGAAGGGATTATTCTCTTATCCTGAATTTCTGGATATGCAGAAACAGCTGATCGGGATAAAGGAGCTGGCCGTTTATCGCGATGGAGGTAGATACAACCTTAGCGGAGATGGTAAACCACCGGAAGACCTTACCACAACTTTCGCCTCCAGCAATCTTTTTAGAGTCCTGGGAGTAGAACCGCAAATTGGTAGCTACTGGCCTGAGACGTTAGACGAACGCGGTTCACATACCATCATGTTAACACATGATTTCTGGAAAAGGCGTTTCGATGGAAAAGAAAGCATAGAAATGCTTCAGGTTACTTTGGATGGCTTTTCTTACACCAATTATGGTGTGCTACCCGAAGGGTTTAGTTTTCCCCATCGAAATGAGGCCTTTCGAGCAATGGCCTTTGCTGATTTTGTGGTCGACTCCCGAATGTACAGACCATGCATTGGGCTTGCCCGTCTGAAACCGGGAGTGACCCTGGAAGATTTTAACCGCGAACTCAAGGCATTTGCGGAATTGCAGCAACAAACTCATGCTGATACAAACCTGGGCATTTCTTATGTAGCAGAGCCGCTCTCCGATCTCTACATCGGAGAATTGCATGGCTACCTACTACTTTTGGGTGCGGCCGCCCTGTTTTTATTAACCATTGCCACAGTAAATGTCTCTAATCTAATTCTTATTCAGACCATTCGAAAGACCAAAGAAACTGTAGTTCGTAAGGTTCTCGGATCATCAAACCTTTCCATTATTACTGATGCCGTAGTGCATAGCATTATATTGGCTCTGCTGGGCAGCCTTTTAGGACTGTTGATGGCTTGGGGAATTATTGAAGTCACACATGACCTGGTTAGTCCTTATTTACCACATTGGATCAATTTGAGCCTAAATCAAAGTGTGTTGATCTATGCTGTGCTTCTGGCTCTTGCTTTAGGGAGTTTGACAGGGGTAATACCGTGGGTTTTTAATAGCACCGGCAAACAACTGGTCTCAAGGTTAAAAGAGGGTCGGCAGACGACCGGAAGTAAGCGGCAACATGGACTTCAAAAAGGACTCGCTACAATGCAGATAGTGGTGAGTGTAGTATTAATGATCGGTGGGATGTTATTATTCAAAAGCTTTATTAGCGCCAGCAAAACAGATATGGGATTTGTCACTGAGAATAAGTTAACCTTCCGTATCGCCCTTTCCTGGTTTAAGTATGGGTCCGTTGAAAAAAAGAGCGCCTTTTTTGAGAACAGCCTAAGACAAATAGAGGCCATCCCAGGAGTGGAAAATGTCACTTTAAACAGCATATTACCCTTAACAGAAATGGTCAATACTTCCGCTTCGGCGCAAGAGAGCTTTTTAGTAGAAGGTCAATCGGATATTCAAGCCTCAGACAATCCGTTTGTTAGCGTGCAACGCGTGGCGCCTAATTATTTCGATGCGATGGGCATCGGAATCCAAAAAGGCGACGCCTTTGATCCTAATGATCATACCGTGCATAGCTATCAAGCTATAATCGATAAAAACTTGGCGGATAGAATGTGGCCCAATGGCGATGCCCTGGGAAAACATATAAATATATGGGGTAAAGACTCGGACCGACCGTTGTTGACGGTAATAGGTGTTGTTGACAACGTTAAGCATCAAAGCATTATGGGTGACAATATCCCGAATATCTATGTGTCTTTCTACGCCTATCCACATACAGATGCACACTATGTTGTACAATCTTCCAAGCCTTTGTCAGACTTAGCTCCGGTGTTAACTAACACAATTCTTTCAATCGATGAGAATCAACCCACATTTGAGTATATGCCCATGGCAGATATTGTTGCTATGAAGAACTGGCAATCAAAAATTTCAGGCGCTCTTTTTCTCACTATTGCCGCCATAGGGAGTATTATAGCCGGGATAGGGCTTTTCAGCATGATGACCTTCATTTTACTGCTCAAAGTGAAGGAATTGGCGTTAAGGCGTGTACTTGGCGCTACCGATCAGGGAGTAGTCACGCTTGTATTAAAGGAAATGTTAAGCATCGCAGGAGTTGGTATTTTGGGTGGTATCCTGCTATCTCCAGTCTTACTAAGGCCTATTGTTCCTTTTTTATTCGAAGTAGATCTTATTGATATCTCAATATACAGCCTCGTAATGATAGCTCTTTTTGCGGCGTCAATCCTTGCCACCCTAATGCCTTTTCGCAACGCACTAATGGTAAACCCGGCAAAGGTGTTAAGAGGAGATTAACCTATTGATTAAAGATACTCCAATAAGTAACAAAACATAAAATAGACATTTAAAGCTTCTTATGAACATTCTAAAAAGAAAGAAAAAACTACCGGTTACTGTACTTAGTGGCTTTTTAGGCGCCGGTAAAACTACCTTACTGAACCATGTACTCAACAATCGTGAAGGCTTAAAGGTAGCTGTTATCGTAAATGACATGAGTGAGGTAAACATTGATGAAAAACTGGTTGCAAGTGAAGCAAAGCTATCCCGTACGGATGAAAAACTCGTGGAAATGAGCAACGGCTGTATCTGCTGTACACTGCGAGAGGATCTTATGATCGAAGTCGAAAAACTGGCTAAAATGAACCGCTTTGATTATCTACTCATAGAAAGTACGGGAATATCAGAACCCATTCCTGTAGCTCAAACATGGTCTGTAGCAGAAAGTATATGCGACCTTGGGAAGGTAAGTAAGATCGACACCATGGTCACAGTAGTGGATGCATTTAATTTCTTTAACGACTTTGGTAGCGCAGATACCATTGTCGACCGTGGCATGGCGGACGATACACAAGACCAGCGCTCCATCGTTAATCTACTGACTGACCAAGTAGAATTTGCCAACGTGATTATTCTTAATAAAACGGACCTGGTTGCCAAAGACCAGCTGGACGTGTTAGAAAAAACCTTGCATAAACTTAACCCTAACGCCAAAATCATCCGGGCAGCTCATAGTAAGATCGATCCCAAAGAGATCTTAAATACCGGAATGTTTGATTACGACGAGGCAGAGCAATCGGCCGGATGGCAGAAGGAATTAGAATTGGCTCAAAAGGGAATTGCTCATAGCCCGGAAACCGAAGAATACGGTATAAGTTCGTTTGTTTATCGTGAAGTGAAACCTTTTCATCCAAAACGATTTTTAGAGTATGTGTCCCGCAGTTTTCCGCCTTCTGTGGTACGCAGCAAAGGTATTTTCTGGCTATCTTCCCGGCCGAACCATGCCCTGCTGTGGAGTCAAGCGGGAGGTTCCTTGAAGGCAGAAGTCTATGGCCGCTGGTGGGCGAGTGTATCTATGCAAGAGCGCGCCATGAACCCAAGTTATCTTGAAAATCAGGACGAGATCCAGGCGAAATGGGACAAAAAATGGGGCGACCGTATGAGCGAATTAGTTTTTATAGGCATGGACATGGATAAGGAAAAAATCAGCACAGAGTTAGACAACTGCCTTGTCAATAATCTTGATATTATTGGAATGGAGCCTGGTGACCAGTTTACGGATGATTGGCTGCTTTGAAAAGACTAGCATTTTGGATTATAATCAATGCGGTCACAGGAAATTGCCTGGCGCAGGTAACCTTTGAACCTCCTGAGGAGCCTGAAAGGGTTCAGGCGGTCAGAGCTAACGAGCCAATCAACATTGACGGTGAAATGGATGAAACCAGTTGGTTGGCTGCATCAGGTATTACCGCCTTTATACAGAAGGATCCTGTTCAGGGATCAGCCGTAAGCATGCCTACAGAAGCAAAAATTCTGTTTGACGAGGAATATTTGTACGTAGGTGCGGTTTGTAAAACTACAAATGGAAAAGCGGATATCAGGACCCAAAATATGCAACGGGATTTTAACTATTTCCAAAACGATATGTTTGGGATAGCTATTGACGGGTTTTTAGATAAGCGTAATGCCATGGCTTTCCAAACAAACCCTCATGGTACACAACGCGAAATCCTGGTAATGGATGACCAGATCTTTAACCGTGAATGGTCGGGTTTATGGAAAGTGCGAACGCAAATTTCAGATTCAGCGTGGACGGTCGAAATGGCCATACCCTGGAAAACACTACGTTACCCTCCCGGTTGCGATAAAATGGGTATAATTTTAACACGAAACATTCGGAGTAATAATGAATATGCTTCTTATCCCGCTGTGCCTCGAGCGTTTAACGTTTATAGAATGCCTTATGAGGCAGTTCTCAGCGGCATTGAGCCGCCCCCGCCTTCGGCTAATGTGCAGGTAACACCTTATGTACTTATCAATAATGAGAGGTCATCCGTTGACGGGGAGGTTGTGCAGGAAGATACAGATTTTAAGGCGGGAGGTGAAATCAAATGGGTGACGGGTCCTAACTCAGTTCTTGACTTTACATTTAATACGGATTTTGCCCAGGCGGATGTGGATAGACAGGTAGTGAATTTGACACGATTTTCGGTTTTATTTCCTGAAAGACGACAGTTCTTTTTAGAGGGAAATGAAATCTACAGCATGGCGGCATGGGATGAACTGCAACCCTTCTTCAGCCGAAGAATTGGACTTGATGACAACGGAAACCCTATTCCAATAGATGCTGGAATTCGATTTACTAATCGGAATGAAAAACAAAACATTGGTCTGTTGGCTATCCGACAGCGTGAAGACGGAAATACCCCGGCAGCCAATTTTGCTGTAGCCCGATATTCCGCCAATTTTTCATCGCAGGGTAGGGTTGGTGGTATGGCCACCTTAAGACACGATGAAGCCGATGCTTCAGGTCAATCTAAAACTAATGTTACCGCCACAATTGATGGTTTTTTTCGTCCTACTCAGCAAATTAATTCGTTCTGGATGGTATCTGCTTCCAAGTCTTCGGGAGCAATTAGCGATGAAGGTCTTTCAGGAGCAACGTGGACCTACTATTCCAACAATAGGATCTATCTGGGGCATGTTCAGGCTTTTGTTACTTCAGAATACAATCCCCGAGCTGGTTTTATCAGCGCTAGTAACTACATGCTGACAAGCCCTGCGTTTGAGTTAAGGTTGCGACCCGCATGGCTACCAGGACTCATTCGACAGTATAGCCCCGGTATTACCACCTATTTTTATCATTACCTAGATGATCTTTCTTTTAGGGAAGGTTTCGTTAGTTACAACCCATTCTCTGTTGAACTTCAAAACGGCAGCGAATTTTCTTACAGCCTACGCACCAACTGGCAGTCTCTTCGGGATACGTTTTCTCCGGTCGGAATTAATATTTTTCCCGGTGAATACGAATACACCAGTCATCGCTTTAGCTACAGTGGCGACTTTTCAAGAAAGGTAGCCATTAGCGCTGCATACAGGTTTGGTGGATATTTTAATGGTAATTTAAACACCTTCTCTTCCTCGCTGAGATTTGCACCTTTACCCCAAGTACAACTTACAGCTGATTATCAATTCAACAGACTGATCAACCTAGGAGAAGAACGTAGAACTGAGGAAACCCATCTTGTTGGGACTGAACTGCGGCTAGCGCTTAACCCAAGGGTACAACTTATTTCGTTTTTACAATACAATACTACTTCAGAGAGAACTACGCTGAATAGTCGTTTTGTCTGGGAGTACCAGCCGCTATCATACATTTACCTGGTCTACAATGATAATCGTCAAGATTTTTCTGCTGAGGAGACGGATAATATTTCACGACTACACGATCAGCAGGGCATATTTAAAGTAACTTTTTTAAAACAGTTTTAAACTTGCTATTCGATCAATCGGAAAAGCCCGGCTTTATCGGTTGTGATTGTATTAACCTTTTACTACAGCCACAGAAGTATTATAATCTGCGGCTGCGGCAGATTCAATCCTATGTTTGTTATCCTTTTTTAACCCAAAATGTTTTCGCGTGGACGACTTTACAGAGTTATAATTA
>CALBPF010000063.1 GCA_937899105.1 uncultured Flammeovirgaceae bacterium
GGTCTTCTACCAGAAAAAGAGAGTTGACAAGTTTGACCAGGAAGAACGCTGATTCATGATTGTTCCGATACGTCAGGTCCGGATGATCTTTGATATTTCTCCAGAAATTCGACGACATTCCCCACTCATTAATGTGAAATTCGGTGCCCTTGAGTTCCGGAAAATCTTTCATCAACCGCTTGATCCATAAAACAGATTGTGAAAAGCGCTGTACCTGCGGCTGGATGTGAGGCTCCATATTCAGCCATTTGCCTGAAAGCCCGTAAATATGATAGGAAATAAAGTCGATACGAGTACCCTTCTTACCGGTAACATGATTAGTGCCATTGACTACATGATTCAAAAATGGCCGTAGAAAATACTCATGGTAGCAACCTGGACCTCCTACCTTCAATTGACTGTCCACAGAAGTCACCGCATCAACAAAGACATCGTACATTCTGTAAAAGACATGCATCTGATCGATAGGCCAGCCGTCGGGTTCATTCCACACTTCGAAGTACCAGGTTCTGACTTCTTCTTTCCCAAACTCATCAATGAAATTTCGCGTAGCTGCTTTCATCAGGTCCGACCATTTCTTCCAGTCGTTCGGGCCTGTATTTCGCATTTTCATACCTTCGTCATTTCCTTTTGAAACCGTTTCACCCTTCATTTCCAACAATTTGGGCAGGTAATCGTATTCCACAATGGGTTTTAGCCCTCGCTTAACGTACTCGGCAAAAACGGTGTTCACCTTTGAAAAATCGTATTTCGGATTTCCATTCTTATCTTCCGAATAGACATGTTGACCTCTTAGAAGCCCTTTTTTCTTATCCTGAACAAACGTATGGTGCGTTCGCAAGTATTTGTGAGACCCGGTGGCCTGCATTCGATCCAGTAGAACCTGGCCCGTTGATTTGGGCACATGTGTGAATAAATAATCCGATCCCGCCGCTTTCCAAAATTCGGTATTCTTACCTACTACTTTCGAGGCGTCAATCACAAAGCTTCCATAAGCACCCTTATCCTGACTGTGAAGCGTAATTGTCATCAACAAAATGACCAGACTACAGCCAATCCTTAACTTTCTTTTCATTACTTCTCAGCGTTTAAATAGACGTTTCCAATAAGCCCTGACGGCTCTGCAGGCCCGTTTTCCGGCTCGAATGCCTCATACCGGATATTTACAAAATTGATATCGTGGAATTTCATCCATTCCGGATACTCCTTGTTAAACTTCCTCATATAGTTATGTGAAAGGTTTCCCACAACAATCTCCAGTTGGTTTTCTTCTTTCAATATATGGGCAGGGATCACCAATTCATTGGGAAATGCCCAAATGGTACCACAGTCTACTCCATTGACGATAACCTGGGCCGTTTCCCTGATTTCATCAAAAGTGAGTCGATACTGTTTCACATCAGGATCTGTTTCCCCCAATGAAAACGTCCCTTTGTAACGCGCTTTACCGGAAAAGTACTCCAGGTTCGCATCTTTCCAGTCCAGCCAGGAGGTCAGTTCACTCACTTCTGCCTTTTGGCTGTACTCCAGCCCCGTCATTGCCTGGAATTCTACCTGCCAGCTATTCCTGAGCGCAGTGGTATTTGTCGGTTGATAAGAGATCCAGTCTTTTCCACTTACCGGGTTTTCGAATGTTTCTATAATATAAGACTTACCCGGCGGGATGTTTAAAAGAATCTTACCGGTGGTCTGAATCACGCCAGAATTACCCGTAAGCGGATCGGTAACTCGTATGGATCGATACACCGATGTGAAACCAATGCTATCGGTTATTGCCCGTGAACCCAGGTTGGTAATGAAATAGAAATGACCCGATGCGGTCTTTTTCCTGATGAAATCGAGACCTTTACTCTTGATCATCTCTTCTTCCACTCCCAGTGACGTTAAGTCTTTTTCCAAGTCATTGGTAACCATGAAGTTATCGTATTCGCTGAGCAACGTCTCGCTATCTTCTACCTTATCATTTTCTAACCGGTTCGAGGCGAAACCAGGATATTTACCTGGAAGCTCCTCTACAAAAACAATCCTTAATCCGTCGTTAGCTAATGCCCTTAATTGAGTAAGTGTCGATTCAGGGATATACTCGGTTTTTGGAATGATCAATGTTTTGTACCGGGAAGCCGCTGCGATGAAAGCCTGGCGATCATTATCCACATTGAGCTGTCCGATTTGCTTATCCGATATGTAATCGAAGGTGTACCCGTTGTCCCATAACTGCTCCGCTACCTGACCGAATGACGTTTGTCTGAACCATTCCTCATAATGATGAACGTCCAACAGAAGCAGTAACTTTGTGTCGATACTTTTTGTCCAAAGGTCATCAATGGGAAAGTAGAGCAAAATGTCATGATCAGGGGTTGAATTTTGAAGCAATTGCTGGCCTCTCGATATGTATTGATTTAACAGCGGTAATTCCCCCCAGAAGTGAGAGCTCTTGCCAAAATTGGTGGAAGCATACCACAGCCAGCCCGGAAAAGATTCTTCCTCAGGAGAATACGCAATCCCATGGTAAAAGACATGGTTAATACCAGCAGTCCAAAGCTCATCTACCTGTGGCTTGACTTGCCTCAGGGAAACTTTGAAATGGTCGGCGAGCCAGGAGGTAGTCTCGGAGCTTACCAGCGGTTTGCCCAACAAATGCGCAGCGGATGAGGCAAATTTCATCATCAATGGGCTGGGCCGCCCAAATTTCTCCGCATTGTAATTGGGGTCGCAGTTCAAACCGGGAATGTCGAAATTGCTGCACCCGAAGGATTCTGTTTCCGGTATATCGGACAGACCGTACAGATCCAGTATATTGGCGGGTGAACCGTGCGCCTGATTCCTAGACATTTTACCAGTTTCTGAAGTCCATTTGGTCCATGTGGTGGTAAATTCAGAATTAAGTAGTTCCGACAAGGTGGCACGATAGTCGTGGGCAATTAATCCGTAATCCGGATGTTCTTTGTCTCCAAGTACATGCAGGTAATCCATCAAATCGTAGCCCTGCTGTTCTTTAAAGCGGTCAAAAAACTGTTCCGTCCAATTGGCATTGTACACCTCATAGGAATCATGATAAATGGCTCTGGGATCAAAATCATATTTCGAGTGGTTAAAAACGGAATCGAAGTGACCGAAATATCCCTCGACACTCTTCGTTTCAAAATAATCCATTACCCAGCCTTCATTACCCGGAGCCGCCCGTTTCACTTTTTGACCGGTGTATCCTGTGGCTACCAGGGTAATCTTCCAGTCTCCTTTCGGTACTTTATGATTTAATCGACCATTCTTCACTTTGTCGGACAGTTTTAATAGCTGATCTCCATTAAAAGCAAAAATTTCAACCATCTCATTGACCTCTTTTTTTTCCATAAACCGATCAATATTCCAGGTAATTCGATTGGTATTGGTTAAGTCAGCAGACTTAACTACCAGTTTCTTCGCAGCGTCTTTTTGCGCTATCATGGCCCCGCCATAGGGCCAACCCGTACCTGCGGTAATATCCACTCCCAAATTCAAAGAACTGGCTTTTTTCATGGTGTATTCCACCATTTCCATCCATTCTTCTGATAAGAACAGCTTGTATTGGCCTTCATATCCTTTGGCGCCATAAATCGGGATGATATGTACTCCGCCAATACCGCAGGCTTTGAATTCCTGCAGCTCACGATCAATATTAGCTTTGTCCACCGCACTCCCCATCCACCACCAATACGTCCAAGGTTTAGTAGTATCATAGGACTGAGAAAAAGCGCTGGCCGTGATGAGCAGAAATGAGAGAAATACGGTATTGATCTTAATCGACTTTAAATTCATGTCGTGTTCAGTAAACTAGTTTGAAAATGTAGGCCTGCCGACTGCCTGAATGGGCAGAATTGAAGCCTACGATATCGCCACCCGGGCTCCAGCGACAGTGGATATCACATCTCCATTTTTTTCTGTAGGCTTCCGGTTGTGCATATCTTCCAAGGGATAAAGTAGCCTCCGTTTCCATATCCATTAGAAAAATTTTCTGCTCCCTTAAACCATTTTTTGGATAGGTATCTGTAATCATCCATTTTCCGTCTGGTGAGAAAGTGCCATGTCCGTCATAGTCCAGTAGCCCGTTCCCCAAACGACTGTAATCGGATTGCCCCACAGTGAATAGTATGTGCCCGTATTGTTGACCTTCAAATTCAGACGTGACCATCAACTCGTCATCATTGAGCCAGTCATAGTGAGAGCCGCCCCATCCTTCAGGGAAGCACTTCCTAATACCCGACCCGTCTGTATTGATTGTCAAAGCGGTCGTGTTTCTCTCCGGACGAGCCCTCGCCATCCAGAATACTTTTGAACCGTTTCTGCTAAAAAGCGTGTGATTAAAGTATTCGTATCCTTTTTCAGGTAAGGCCGGAACCATCGCTTTCACCTGAGCGTATGAAATCAGCAAATTGGATTCTCCTGTAGCCAGATTGATAAGAAAGAGCCCATCATCTTCCGGGAAAGCCTCCGCTAGATCTGTTTGTTGTCCTTCGCCTCCATAGCCGTAAGAGTCTCTGGCGGCTCTCAGCCGGGTGAAGTTGAGGCTAACGGCATACTTACCGTCGGGAGAAACGGCGCTAACCGGCCTATCGTAGATTTCTTGCTCTTCCAGGGTGAATACATTGACCACAACAGCCACAAAGCGACCTTCCCTGAAATCGTTGAATATGACCAACGAATCCGGATTGGTAGCCAACCAGTGCGCCATGCACCCTTGCTGAAAATTCCAGGCCCTCGTTTTTGCCACCGCTTTGAATTCTAACGTCTCTAAATCTACCAACCCCAGTAGCGCCGTATCATTTTCCGTAGGTAATCGGTGTTTGATAGCGGTCTGGAGTACGGTGGCATATCGTTGATTTTGGCTAAACGAATTGATGCCATAATAACTGGCAAAAAAATGTTCCTTCCCTTCCTCTGTGATCCGGATGGGGCCAACTACTTCCGGAAAACGGGTGATGACGCCCCCGGAATCATCGTTTCGAACCTGACATCCGATCAGAATGAAGATGAGTGAAACAAGAACAAATGATTGATACATTAAACGAAACATTGCATCTAAGTATCAACAAACTCAACTAAATGTATTTGGCGTGTATGGGTAGCCGGGTCAATAGCGTCGAAGCATATTTTATTTCCGGCAGGATTCCACCTCGGATGAAAGTCACAGCGGGTATTGCTATGCAGGTACTTGTATTCACTTACCGGCAGGTTGGCCAGCAACATGCCTTTATCCAACTCCATATCATATAACCACAAGGACGTAGACTTGCTTTCGTCTTGTGTGCGATCCGTAGTAAGGTAGCGCCCGTTGGCAGAAAAAGTACAGTGCCCGTTATCTATGATGAAATCTTTACCTATTACTTTCAAGTCCGACTGGCCATCTGTGAAAAGATAATGCTGATAGCTACCTTCTTCATCCCTTAGTGTGGCCACGATCTCCTGATCATTCCTCCATCCAAAATGGGAGACTTCTGTTCCAAAGGGCACCACCATTTTGAGGTCTGACCCGTCTATGTTTACGGTAAACATGGCAGAATCTATCTTATTTGCTTCGTTTCTGGATCGTGCAAGAAAAAGAAACCGTGTACCAGAAGGATTGATATCTGTATGATTAAACCAAATGTGGCGACCTTCCAACGCAGGGTAACCACCTATCGCCATTTCATAGACTGCATCAATACTTGTGATTAATTTAGTTTCGTTCGTTTCCAGGTCAATGCTGAAAACACCATCCTCCTTAGGATGGGGATCATTTTCAAATGGATCCACCGCATCGGCATACCCTACTACTTTCCGCATCCTGGAAAGTCGACCGTACGTCAGGCTCAGCGCATATTTGCCTTTTTTCGAAACCCCACTTATCGGCCGGGGCAGTACATCCTTTTGGCCTGTTCGCACATTGAGTTTCACGGACGCCATCACATTATCGACCCGGTCATTGTAAATGATTTCATTATTAGGCGCAAGTGGATTCCAGTGCAGCATGGCGCCCTGCTGGAGGTTCCAGGCAAGCGTTTGACTTACTTCTTCAAATTTTCCGGTCACAGGATCAATCAATCCAACGGCGGCCCTTTCACCCGGATTGGGCAGCCGATCCTGAAAGGTAGACTCCATACCCACCATCACCGATTCTTCCCGGTTCCATGGCGACACTCCGTAGTACCCAAAAAAATGATGATTTGGCCCTTCTGTCAATCTTCTTAAGAGAAACTTGGGAAGGTCTGTGTTGTCGTATTTGTCTTTCTTTTTTTTTGGTTTTTCCGCTGTTTCTAATGCGTCCGGCGGTGATTGCTTTGAGGCACAACTTATCGCTAACCCTCCTGCTCCCAAAACAGTTGTGGTAATAAAGTTTCTTCTATCGATCATAGTATCAAACGTTAGGTTCCCACCCCTTTTCGTATGTTCTGTTCATTTTCTTCTTTGCCAGTTTATTTATTGGGATGCCAGTTTTTGGTTCAAGTTCCAGGCTTTCATTGAGCTCCTGTGCGATGTTGCCCAGGTGACATAGATTCGTGGTGATTCCTGCCTCTTCTATCGGGGAATTTAAGGATTCATCTCCCCTTATTGCATTTACAAAATTCCTCAAGTGGCTCACCGTCATTCCGTCAAACCCTAAGGTATCGCTGGTACTGGTTGCGGCATACTGGTCGGTTTCTTTCTCTCGTCTGATCTCCTTACCCTCACGATCATACTGGATAAAGTTTCGTCTACTAATGAAAACCGTGCCTTTGGTGCCTCTGACCTCTACTCCCCGACCTTTTTTGGCCGTGTATCCGTTGCAGCTAATGCCCTCCCACGTGATCATTTTACCCTGATCGTATTCATAATTTACCAGCTGGGTGTCCGGGTATTGCCAATCGTCCTCTTTGAAGTGGTTCCTTCTTCCCATTGATTGGATCCTGAGTGGATAATCTACTCCTAGTACCCATCGGCAAATGTCAATTTCGTGGGTGCCATTATTGTGTATTTCTCCGGTGCCCCATGTTTTGTACCAATGCCAGTGATAAGGGTGAATGTTATCTCTATAAGACTCTCTCGGTGCCGGGCCCTGCCACAAATCCCAATCAAGGTGATTCGGAGCATCCACGACCTTGCCATTACCGATGGTACCCCGGGCATTGTAGTAGAAGGCCTTGGCTAGATACGGAGTACCTATTATTCCCTCTCTTATCTCTTTTACAGCTAACCTGGAGGTCCTGGAAGATCGTTGCTGGTTACCCATCTGCAGCAATTTATTGTACTTCTTTTGTGCTTCCTGCAAGCGTTGAGTCTCCTCCATGGAATGGCTGCAAGGCTTTTCTACGTACACGTGTTTCCCGGCTTGCAAAGCCATGATGCTCATAGGTGCGTGCCAATGATCAGGAGTAGCGATAACTACGGCATCAACGTCTTTATTGTCCAAAAGCCTTCGAAAATCACCTTCCGAATCAGGGAGATACCCAAGTTTCTCATCGGCAAATTTTAGTGCATCAGTTAAGACATTGCTATCCACATCACATAGATGAGAAACCCTGACCGACGCGCAACTGCCTAACCCTTCTATTAATCCTTTGCCCCGATTAGCAACTCCTATGACTGCCACGTTGATAGTGTTAGCAATAGTTCTATTTCCAATGGCAAATAGTGTTGAATTACTCAATGGAATTGCCGCGGCGCCTGCTGCCATCACTTTTATGAACTCCCTTCTTTTACTCATGATTTTATCGTTATACTTTTGAATGAGCGGATCTGCATTTAGTAGCGCTATTTAAGCCTCTTTTTTCTGGGCACCAAAGTGGTTAACTCCTGAATTCTAATAGGATTTCCAGACTCTATACTTTTTCTGGCTGCTACACCCACCAAAATAGACATGGCGCCGTCCCGGGATCCGGCCGCCCGATCAAACGGATCTTCAACTTCGGGGTTTTCAAAAATCTTTTCCTGCAAACGCTTATCTCCGCCCCCGTGGCCTTTCTTTTCAGTAGTTACTACAACCTTCTCATAGTCGTTCCAAAGCTTGTGAACGATGATGGGATTTCGTTCCAACGTGTCTTCGTCCTGGCTCATTTCCAAATTGTGCAGTTCTTCCTGATCCATCGTTTCTTGCTTCAAATAGGGAATATCCAGCCAGGCTTCTATGCGTCCGTCCGTTCCGTTAAAGGCCACTCTGTATCCCTCAAAGGGTGAGTAGGTTGTTAAAGAATAGCTGACTACCGTATCATTTGCATATTTAATTTGTGCAGACATTTTATCATATATATTAATATCGTGCCTGAATACGCACTGGTCTCTGATGTATCCGTCATATTGTTCATTTTTGACGTACAGGTTCACATTCCTGTCACTGGCTTCAATATCCCAATAAAACTTACAGGAAGTCTGATACGTGCAACTTCTGCAGTTCTTTCCTCTGAACGGTCCATTGGAACCGTAATGCTCCAGCGCGCCATACGCAAATACCTCTTCCGGTTCTGAGTCGATCCACCAGTTAAGCAAATCAAAATGATGGGTACTTTTATGAACCCAGAGGGTACCTCCCTCCTCTTTGAGACCATGCCATCTACGGAAATAGGAAGCGCCGTGGTAGGTATTAAGATACCAGTGGAAATCGACAGAAGTCACCTTTCCAATAGCGCCATTACTGATCATTTCCTTTACTTTGGTGGCATATGGACTCCAGCGATAGTTAAATCCTACGATCAGTTTTTGATTCGTATTACGCTCGGCATCCAGTATCGCCTGGCATTTGTCCTCATCGATGGTCAATGGCTTTTCTGTAAGCACGTCACATCCCATTTCCATGGCTTTAATGATGAACAGATGATGATTGGAATCTTTTGTAGTGCCAATGACTAAATCCGGTTTGGTATTATCACTCATCTGTTCTAAGTCAGGAAACGTTGGGCAGTTAGCGCCGATATACTCCTTACCATATGCGAGCCTACCCGGATTATTATCGCATAGCCCTACAAATTCAAGGATCTCTGAGTAGGTCTGTAGCAGCCTCCTTCCCCAAAAACTCGTTCCCCGGATGCCCGTACCCACTAACGCTATTTTAAGTTTATCTTCTCCTAGTCCAAAACTGAAAGAACTGACAGGTATTGTCGTGCCTGCTGCTAACAAGCCAACTGATCGAAGAAAGTTGCGCCGCGTGGTTTCCATAATGATCTAGTTTGAATGAGTCACTTGTTTGATAAAGTCTACTTCCTCTTGTTTAAAAGGTGTTCCATCTTTTCGTAAAATATCGTGATGCCAAAGTTCAGGTTCAGCGGTAAATGTTTCCCTCCAGCTTGACCAGGGATACATCGTATTGGTTTTACCCGCTACTAAGCCCCAATTGATCGCAGCGACCTCATTTTCTTTGAATAAAGGCAGCAGGTTTTCAAAGGTGTTGTTCACACCACGTGCCAGGTACTCTGTGCAAAGCAGCGGTCGGTTATAGGTTTTCAGGTCATTTATTTTTTTGCTTACAACCGCAGGATCTTCATCATACGCATGAAATGAGATTACGTCAGAGTTCAGTAGCATGAACCTTTCAAGAAATTGAAGACTATCAGCGTAAGCCCAATTTTCATGATCAGGCTTCCATAAACCTGCAGTCAGCGGTTGAGATGGATCTATTTCTCTGGCCCAGGCGAAGACTTTTTTTAAGAGTGCCAAAGAGTAGAGGTGCTTGTCTTCAATGTCCTGGTACTTCTTTTTGTTGGTATTATCGGGTTCGTTGTATAAATCCCAGGCAATAACCCGCTGATCATTTGCAAAATGAGAAAGTACTCCTTTCACATATCCTTTCAATTCATGGTGTCGGGTACTGTCTCCCAATATTTGAGCTCCAGGCGCCTGTACCCAACCGGAATTATGAACATGTGGTTTGGGATCTGGTTGCCTGCCAAGCCTGGGGTAAGGGTCCCAAACATCATCTAAAAGTACCAACATGGTTTTGAGCTTATATCGCTCGGATATCTCTAAATACTGATCTATCCGTTGCAAAAAACCTATTGAATCCTGATTCCAAAGCAGGTTATGGAGGTATACCCGATGACAATTCATTCCAAGGCTTGCGGACCATGAAAGCTCTCTGTCAATGGTTTCCGGGTCAAAGGTCTCTGCTTGCCAGAATTCCAATTGGTTGATGGCCGTACTTGGATTGAAGTTAGCGCCAACCAACCAGGGTTGCTGTTCGTACCACTGATTGGCTCTTTCTTCCGACCATCTCTTACCCGGCTCCTTTAATCCCTGGTGCGGTTCTGCTTTCTTAGTATTGCAGCTGAATGCAATGAATAAAAGCAACAACCACTGAAAAATATTGAAACTCTCGTTGTGCATGGGTTTTAGTTAGTTGAGAATTTATAGATACAAAGAGATTCATAGTTATGACCCGGATCCAGGATTGTGGAAGGAAAAGAAGGTTGATTAGGGCTGTCTGGAAAGCGCTGTGCTTCCAGGCAAAAAGCAGTGCGATATTCATAGGACACATTCCTTTTGCCCACGTCTTCTCCATTGAGGAAATTACCTCCATAAAACTGCAAGCCCGGTTCAGTGGTGATCACCTCCATCACTCTTCCGGATATTGGGTCTTTTGCCACTGCAGCTACCCTCAGACCTGCTCCGTCTATTGCAAAATTATGATCATAGCCGAAGCCGTATTTCATCTGCATATCATTGGCATCTAAATCCCGGCCTATTCTTTTAGGGGTTGTAAAATCAAATGGTGTGTTCTTAACTGATCGTACCTCCCCGGTCGGAATTAGCCCCTCAACCACCGGCGTATAGTAGGAGGCATTGATTTGTAAATCATGATCGTTAATCGTGGCCTTGCCGACACCAGCGAGATTAAAAAAAGAATGGTGAGTTAAATTAATTGGAGTGGGTTTGTCAGTAGTAGCCAGGTATTTGATTTTTAATTCATCATTATTGGTCAAGCTATACGTTATTTCCACCTCTAGATTTCCCGGATACCCTTCCTCTCCATCTTGAGATCGGTAGCTTAATACCAACGAAGAATCAGACTCGTGCAAAATATTCCATACTACATTATGAAAACCTTTGGGGCCACCATGCAAATGATTTTCCCCGTTGTTGGTTGCCAGTGAATATGTGCTATCGCCTATTGAAAATTGTCCCTTAGCTATTCTATTACCAAATCTACCGATGATGGCTCCAAAATACTGCTCGTTGGAATTCAGGTAACCTTCTAACGTTTCATAGCCTAGCACAATATCATCGAAGTTTCCTGTCCTGTCCCTCACCCAAAGACTTACCACTCTGCCACCATAATTGGTAATTTGAGCGACCGTGCCATTATCATTACTAAGTGTGACCAGACGCACCGCTTTTCCATCTACAGTGCTTTCAAAATTTTTAGCATCTACCAGTTGGATCGTAGACTCTTGCTTTTCACATGAAATAATCAGGAGTACGGCGTGAAAAAGTGTCATTTTACATCTCTTCATGGCGCACTATTTTTTTTCAAGTACTGCCATTTATAGTGTGGCGAGGGTATATGTGCTGTTTCAAATAATTGAACTGCCTGTTTCACAATTTCAGGGCGCTGTTTCGAAACATTTTTTGTTTCCCCAATGTCACTGCTTAAGTCATACAACTCAATAGGATCATGATCAACCGCATGCATGTTCTGTTGTATGGCCTTCCAGTCACCAAAACGCACGGCCCGCCAGCCTTTCAACTCATAAAATTCCCAGTACAGGGCTCGCTCTATTTGCTGTTTCTCCCCTAAAAGCGTGGGGAGAACGCTCTCACCATCAAGCTCTCTGTTTATTTCAGTTTTCGTTAAATCAGCAAGGGTTGGGAGCACATCTGCAAAATACCATGGCAAATGGTTGGTTTGATTCTCAGCGATCTTTCCGGGATATCTCACGATCATCGGAACCCTGATCCCTCCTTCATACGGATCCCTTTTAATTCCACGAAGTGGAGCATTGTCGTCAAACAAGTTAAAATCCACCGCAAAACCTGCAGCCCCGTTGTCTGAGGTGAAAAATACGATGGTGTTGTCATCGATTCCTTTCGCCTTCAATTTTTGCATGATTTGGCCAACACTCCTGTCCATCCTTGTGATCATGGCGGCATAGGCCTTTGCCTCTTCTGTCCAATCTTCGTTTTCATAGCTACCTAGATCAGGAACTTCATAGTCATTATGAGGAATACAATAGGGCAGATACAGGAAAAACGGGGTTTCGTCACTCCTATCTATGTAATCCAAGGCGTACGTGGTGAAAAGATCATGTGTGTATTGTTCCTGCCCACCCTCCTGGTTGCCGGCAAGAATGATTTTCTCTTTATTTTTCCAGAGGTATTCAGGGTAATATTTATGTGCTCTTCTCTGATTTAAAAAGCCGTAAAATTCATCAAAGCCCTGCTTATTGGGTTCTCCTGACGTGTTCGGCTCACCTAGTCCCCATTTACCTGCCAGGGCCGTTTTGTATCCTGCGGATTGCAACATTTCAGCTACCGTGAAATCTTCATCCTGAAGCGGCACACGTCCTTCTAATCCGGCAAGTCCTCGTACTCCTCCTTCACCAAAATTGCCCCGCACTCTTGTATGCCCCGCATGCAATCCGGTGATGAGTACGCTTCGGGCAGGAGCACAAACAGCCGCGCCGGAATAGCACTGTGTAAACTTCATCCCCTCGTTGGCAAGCTGATCAATGTGCGGGGTTTTGATCACTTTCTGCCCATAGGCTCCCAGGTTCCCATATCCCAAGTCATCGGCCATAATGAAGATAATATTCGGTCTGGTGTTGCTTTGAGCTATTTCTTCCACCTGGCTATTCTTCGATGAACATCCGGCTAAAACAGTAAATATCAGTAAGTAAAAGGGCACAAGTGCTTTCATTCGGAGTTAGTAGCTAATGAATACGAATCATTTGTTTGCAATTGCCATTGCCTGATCTTCTCTGTCAACTCGGCAATGATTTCCTTGCTTTCTTCTTTATAGAATAAGTTCCTGGTTTCCAGCGGATCATTGTTGAGATCAAAAAGCAAGCTCATATCGTTTTCAATTAGAGCCATTTTCCATCCGTCATGGGTAACAATGGTTCTGATATCGGTCCACTCAATCATCACATCCCGGTTGTATTGCTGTTCACCTTTTAGAAACGGTATCAGGCTTTGTCCAGGTAAGGATGTTGGAATTTTTTCATTGGACAGATCAAGTAACGTTGGCACCAGGTCAATCAAACTGACCCTGTCGTTGATTATTGTTTGCACTTTGGATAATTGAGGCGCTCTGAGTATAAATGGTACCCTTGCTGATTCTTCATACATGACGTCTTTAGAAACCATTCCATGAGCGCCCATCATAGAGCCGTGGTCGGAAGTAAATACTACGATTGTATTTTCGTCCAGTTTCAAGGACTGCAACTTATCCAAAATGGCTTTGACGCTCAAATCTACCTGGGAAACCAGCCCCCAGTATCTTGCAATAAGCTCTTTGTATCCTTGCTCTCCGGGTCCAAACTTTTCCCGGTCACTTGCAGCGGTATGTCGGTATCGAAGCGGATCATTTTCTCCTAATTCATGCCAGAAGTTCTTGGGCAAAATGATATCCGCAGGGTCGTAGAGCGAGTCCAACGGGCCGGTGTACGGTTTATGAGGCTCCAAAAAGCTGACGTACATTACAAAGGGATCGTCTCCTACGTCCGCCAGGAAGTCAATGGCTTTCTCTTTCAAAAATGTAGGTTTACAGTGCTCTATGGGCAGGCTTGCGGCAAAGCCACGGCTAAAACGATTTCCTTTCTTATCCGGTTTGTAGCCTCTTTCCAGCAACCAATGGTGATAATCACTGCGTTGGTTCACATCCCTTCCTTCTGAAAATTCTTCCTGATACCCGTCTTCCATGGAAACCCAGGTTTCAAAACCGCGTTGCTTGAATACTTCATCGCCCAAATGCCATTTGCCTATATATGCCGATTTGTATTCTTCTCCCAGCAGTTCCGGCAGTGTCGCTATTTCTTTCGATAGCGGATGATTGTTATCTATTACCCCATGGGTATGGGGGTATAATCCTGTTACGAAGGATGCCCTGCTGGGCGCACAAACCGGTTGGGATACGTAGGCGTTTTGAAAAACAAACGACTTATTAGCTAAGCTATCCAAGGCTGGAGTTTGAATGAAATCATTACCGTAAACTCCACTTGTGAAGTAATGCTGTTGGTCTGTCATGATAAAGAGCAGATTTCTCTTAGGTTCAGTTTCCTGAGAAAGCCCACACCTACAAATCAGCAGGTTTATGAATACGGATAATATGATCTTACTTACCTTCAACTTATCGATTAATTTGAATCCTTCTATAAATTTTTTCTCCTTCCGGAGTGACCAAGCTCAGTGTGTAGATACCATTTTCAATCCTGCCAACATCAATTGAACCGTGAGATACAGAAACATTCAGGTTCCTGCCAAATAGATCAGCCAGCCAGGCTCGCTCAATGACCAACCCTGT
>CALBPF010000064.1 GCA_937899105.1 uncultured Flammeovirgaceae bacterium
GTCCTGCGATACCTTTTCGTTCCCCTCCCAGTGCTTTACGCACACCAATTTCTTTCACCCGCTTTCCAGCCAATGCAATGCTGGTGTTTGTGAAATTGAAGCATGCTACCAATAAGATCATAATAGCCATTACGGTGGGGATCATGATGGAGCCCGGAGGGTTGTTCTGCCCCAAATTATTGTCCCATGTGTACCGGGCTTCTTCTGCCATGTCCTTCAATGGTGTCAAATAGAACTGTTCATATTGGCTCTCAGAAATAGCTGAATTCACATTTTGCAAATACTTATTGATAGCATCAGTTGTCTCAGAGACTTTTATCTCACCTGAAATAAATGAAGCATGGGCGCTGGAACTCCAGTCATCATTAACATTTTTGTAAATAGACATATATAAATCGTAGGACATCAAAGCCTTGAACTTGAAGCTAGAATTCAAAGGATGGTCTTCGATAATCCCTTTAAGTTGTAACTCGATTATTCTGTCGCCAAAAAGTAACTCCAAGGTTTCCCCAATAACTGCCTCAGTCCCAAAAAGCTCTTCCTTCGTCCTCATGGTCAGTACAATTCCGTTATTACTTAAATCGAAAGATCCTTCGATGAGACGGAATGAAAATATGGAAGTGAATGATTGATCTACAAAGGCCGATGGTCTCTTTAGGATCTTTTGATCTATTCTAAGAATCGAGTGATCGGCCCAATAACGGGAGGCTTTTATTTCAGGATTGGCTTCAGTTAAATTCGGTGCTAGTGGTGCGGGTGAAGTCGCATATTTATGTGATTCGCCCTGGGTTTTCTTGATAGAATTAATTTTAAAGATCGGTGCGGAGTTATGATGCTGGCCGTCAAATTCCTTATGAAATTGCCAGTTAAAAAAAGCGACTATGCAACAGGCAATACCAAGAGAAAGGCCGAACATATTAATTGAAATATAGAATACATTTTTTCGGGCGTGACGCCAGACGGTAAGTAGGTAATTGCTAAGCATAGTCATTTGAGTTTTTACTTAATGTTATGCTGCTGTTGGCGCTTAATCGACCAAGCCGATACGTTTGGACTTCTTTTAAGTAGATTTTTTGTACTCGGTGGGCGTCTGACCGGTTACTTTTTTGAAAATACTATTGAAGGAAGATTTAGAACTGAAACCGCTATCCAGCGCTATGCCCAACAGCGTCACATGATCATGGTCCGGGTTTTTCATACGAACTTTTACTTCCTGAACGCGGTAGGAATTCACGTAATCAAAGAAATTTTTTCCTGTGGTTTCATTAATGGCCTGGGAAAGATGGTTTTTAGAGGAGTCCAGCCGTTCTGCAAGTTCACTTAGATTTAATTTGCTATTGAGGTAAGGCTTTTCTTCCTTCATTAGAGCATTTAATCGTTTTATAAGATCAGCCGACCTATCGGCATCTAATCCGGACTTTTGGTAACGTTGCTCAGGTTTTGTAGTCACCTTATCGGTAAAAATGTACGGTTGACGCAAACCAAAATATCCCATAAAGAAAATGTAGATCGTGATCACGCAAGAGGCTACGTAAAAAGCATACTTGGGCTTCATATCGATGTAAGAATCCAGGGTGAAATAAATAGTCAAAAATGTGATGAGAAATGTGAATATGGTAAACAGGATCAAGTTTCTAAGCCAGAGTAGGTTGATCTTCTCTTCATAGGAGAATTCATTTTTAATTTTTCGATTATGAATGGCCAATAGTATAATGCAAACTGTGGGATAACCACCCCCTGATAAGGCGAAAAAAACGGAATAGTAATTAGCGGGCCAGGTGAGTTCGCAACAGACGTAATGCATAAAGCCGTCGTAAACTGCTACTAACGGATCGCCCGAAAGGTTACCATAGTAAAGAAAAATAGCGCAGTAGATAACAAAGGGTGCGCTATGAATTAGATAGCTTGAAAAGTCTGGTTTGCCTTGACGTATTTATGAAATAACATACCAATACAACATAGGCCCGGATAGCAATGGGAACCCGGAACCTATAATCATCCAGTTCTTACCCGGATTGAAGTCGTTGTTAAAATTGGCAAGGAAGAAAAGCAGATGAACTGCACTGTAGAGAAGCAAAGCCACTAAAACGTAATCGGGCTTACCTTTATCCTTTTAGTTGAAAATGAGAAGGCTCAGAAAAATAGCTTGTACAATACCTAAAACGAGTATTGTGATCATTTTTATGACTTATTCTTCCAGCCCGATTGGTCGATCTCTTTAACCGAATCCAACACTTTATTTTTGAGGCCTTCCTTGTATTTGCTCAGGGTGCTGCTTACTTCTTCGTCATAGGCCCCGACAATTTCAGCCGCCAGGATGCCTGCATTTTTAGCCCCATCCAGTGCCACGGTAGCTACAGGAATACCTCCCGGCATTTGTAAGATGCTTAGTACAGAATCCCATCCGTCGATTGAATTGCTGGACTTTACAGGAACACCAATAACGGGCAGCGTGGTTAATGAGGCCACCATGCCCGGTAGGTGTGCAGCGCCACCGACTCCTGCTATGATGACTTTAAGTCATCTTGACTTAGCGAACTCCGCATATTCGCTCATGCGATGCGGAGTGCGATGAGCTGAAACAATGGTTAATTCGAAAGGTACACTTAACTCTCCTAGGATTTCGGCAGCATCTTTCATGATCCGAAGGTCGGACTGGCTACCCATAATTATGCCTACAACAGGTTGACTCATGCGATCACTTTCAATGTTTGCCTTACAAATTGCACTTTCTCTTTCAAACGTGCAATATCCTCATCTACAATAGTCACATGGCCCATCTTACGAAAGGGTTTTGTGAGCTTCTTTCCGTACAAATGAACATGCACACCCGACGTGGCTAGTACTTCGCTTAGTCCCTGATACTGGGCTTCACCGGTATGCCCTTCTTCACCTAAGAGGTTAACCATAGCCGCTGGTTGTAGGAGTCTAGTATCTCCCAAAGGAAGGTTAAAGATTGCCCGTAAATGTTGTTCGTACTGAGAAGTGATATTGGCTTCTATGGTTTGATGTCCGCTGTTATGAGGTCTTGGCGCTACTTCATTAACCAATACTTTGTCATCTTTAGTGACGAACATTTCGACAGCTAACAGACCTACCATATTCAATTTTTGAATAACATCTTTGGCAATTTTCTCTGCTTCTTCTTTTACTCCTTCACTGATGTTGGCAGGGGCAAAAAGATATTCAACCAAGTTAGCCGTAGGGTGAAAAGCCATTTCTACTGGTGGGAAGGCCGTGATTTCTCCATCTTCGTTGCGGGCAACGATCACTGCTATTTCAGTTTTGAAATCGATCAGCTTCTCTACGAGACCGGGGGCATCAAAGGCCTTCTCAAGATCATTCTCAGTTTTTATAAGCTGAACACCACGGCCATCATAGCCTTCTGTGGCCAGTTTATTCACCATAGGAAGAAAGGATGCTTTTTTAACGACCTCATTTTTGTTGCTCACTTCCTCAAAAGGCGCTGTAGGTATGAAATTGTGAACATAAAAGTTCTTTTGCTTGACCTTATTCTTGATCAGCTCGATTACCTCCGGCTGGGGGTATACTTTCTTGCCCTCTGCCTGCAGCGTTTTTAATGCTTCCGTATTTACATTTTCAATTTCAATACTGATCAGATCACAAGATTTACCAAATTCATAAACCGTGTCATAATCGGTAAGCTTACCTACTGTGAAAGTACTTCCTATATTCTTACAAGGGGCGTTTTCATCAGGGTCCAGTATATGGACATCAATATTCAAGTCTAGGACTGACTGGATGAGCATGCGTCCGAGCTGGCCACCGCCTAGAATTCCGAGTTTTTGTGATTGTATTGATTTCATTGTTTAGGAAGTGATCTGTGAGGACACAGACCACTGGATTGGAATTGCATTAAAATAAATCAAACTTATCAAAGGTCTGTGTCCTCACAGACTTTTCCTTAATTAGAACCTGTCTTTGTAATGCGTTAAAATACCAAACTCATCTGTACCGTCCTCATAAAACCTCGCCGATGACCACCTGTAATCTTCGGGATACTCGACTAAATTCCAATGGTCTTGCAACGGGTTTAAATGAATATATTCCAGTTTCTGTTCTAGTATGTCAGTATCATACATATGTATAGCTAGCGCATCCCTTTGCCAAAACCGATGCTTTCGTTCAAGGTCTTTTACTTTATAACCGGTTAATCGGTATGGATTAGCTCTTAAAAATTCTAGGAATTGATGCGCTGTGAATTTGTTGAAACTTGCGTAAGGCATTTCTTTGCCGTTCTTTTCAAGCATCTCCCAAATCATATGAATGTGGTTAGGCATAATAACGAACGCGTATATCTTGACTTTTCTTGTTTTTATTAGGTTTTGCCAACAGTTTATAATGATCATTTTTAAATCATTATTTTGAAGTAACCTCTTCCAATCTTTGATGGTATCCGTCCAGAAGTAGGCTTCGTTGAGAAGCATTTGGGATTTACGTTTTGGGCGATTATGGTTATCCATCAAATTTTAGGTTTTGAGACGTAAGGTCTGTGAGGACACAGACCATTGTATTTGAGTTAAAAATTTATTTTATCAATTATCAATGGCCTGTGTCTCACAGGCCTATGAACTGATTCTTCTATAAAAAAACCACCTCCTCAATTACATCTCCTACTTCCATATTATGCACCACATCCATTCCTTGTTCCACCTGGGCGAAAATGGTATATCTGCCATCTAAATGAGGTGTGGGAGAGTGGGTGACAAACCACTGGGTGCCTTCCGTATCTTTTCCGGCTGAAGCCATGCCCACAGAACCCTCTTCATAGCGAACGTTTGCAAATTCAGACCGTATCGAATAATCTTCCCCACCATAACCATCGCCACGATTACAGCCACCCTGAATTACGAAATTCGGTACAATTCTGTGAAAATTCTTACCATTGAAATACCCTGCCTTTGCTAATTCGATAAAATTCAGGGCAGAGCCAGGGGCACGCTCAATTAACATTCTTAGTGTAAATTCTCCCTTGGAGGTTTTTACCCTAACCTTTTGACCTTTAGCTACGGTCTTCACCTTTTCCCAATCGATAGGATGATTATATTCGTTTTCAGTTTTTGGGAGCTCTTCTTTTCCTTCAAAAAAGGCCAGGACATTATTCAGGACTTGCAACCCTTCATTGTCTTTGGGCAAGCTGAGTTTAGCCTTGGTTTCATTGAGAAAACTGTAATCAGAATAAGCTGATCTGAAATCGAGCTGTGGATCAAGATATAATCCGGATATCAAGGCGACTTGAGCAATATCTCCTTGAGTGATAATCCTTCTAAAGAGTTCTGCGAACTCTTGCTTCTGCGTGTCTGGGAAATCCTCTGACCTTCGAATAGTGATCAACGCTTCTGTCCCGGCGGTAGTAACCACCTTATTTGAATCACGGAATATTTGATCAACAACAAAATCTTTCGCTTGGAGCACTCCACCAATAGCCCTCAAAAGGGCTGCTTGATAGTAGGGGTTGGCGGCTTCAGTATATTCTGATTGAATAAAACTGAATTTATCGGTTTTAGCCATTCCACCAACGAGTAGAGCTTTAACCCGCCAGTTCGATATCTCCTCGGCTAAGTTCTTTTCTACAACTTGTTTATTGGCCATAAGTTGGGCAGCTGCAATGGCCACATTGACATTTTCATCATTGAGCATCATCGCGAGCGTTTCTTTAACCTCATCATATTGGAAGTTTCCCAGGGTTCGAATAGCGCTTACCCGCACTCTGTAATCCCCATCTTTGCTGATCGTATTAATAATAGCAGAAAGAGCGTTAGGGGTGACTGCTTTGCGCAATGCCAGGGTGGCTGCCATGCGCACATTAGGAGAAGGATCAGTGGCAGCCGATCTAATAATAACGTCTTCCCGTCCTGCTAACGCTAAATTTGGGCTTCTGGAAAAAAAATGAGCTGCTCCTAACCGAGTTTCGTAGGTGTTATTTTGATCGAGCAAGGCAAGCGAGATGTCCAGATTAATGCCATCATGCACGTTTCGAACTCCGGAACGGTATAGACCCCAGGCTAGACCCTCTTTTTCTTTGTCAGTATCTATTCTCGTTTCCTGAAGCATTTGAATTTTGGGCATCGTAATTACTTTGCCAAGTGCTTCGATGAGTTCTTTTCTCACCGCCACCGAATCCTCAACTTGAAGAGCTTCGTAAATAGGTTGAATCGCTTGCTCATCGTACATCTGGCCTAGCGCATAGGCAGCTGCTTTCCGAACCTGGGCGTTAGGATCATTGAGTAAATACCCCAGTGGTTTTATAGCCACCGTGTCTTGAACAGAAGCGAATGCAAGTGCCGACTCCATTCGATACACGTGATTCTCATCATCAAAGAAGCCTAGGAGCGCCTTTGAATCTCGTCGGTCCTGGTAATCGTAAATCTGAGCAATGATAGGGTCACTAAACTAGTTTAAACCGTTATCTGAGGGAGCTTCAATGGATTGCTGGCACGCGCTGATCGATGCAATAAACAGTATCAACCAGGCATTCTGGATCAGGTATTGTTGAAATTTCATAATGCGTTCCAAAGATAATAAATCGAAGATACGAGTTGCTAAACTGTTTAACCGAAGGGACACGAAACTTAAAACTTATATTTATTTTAGGTGTGATACAACCATCCTCATTCATTCGCATACTTTAAGTAGTAATTAGGAATTGAAATTGAGTTATACGATCCCAAAAATCGAGAAGGAGTTAGTTGAGAAATGTCTTCGTGACGATCGGGCGGCTCAAAGAGAACTATTCTTAAAATATAAAGATGCTATGTACACTATTTTGCTTCGTATGTTGAGTGACCAGGAAGAGGCTACCGATGCTTTGCAGGATACGTTTATTTCTGTCTTTAGGGGTCTTCGATCCTTTAAGTTCAATTCGACCTTGGGAGCATGGATCAAAACGATAACGGTACGAACAGGAATCGATAAACAACGAAAGCTGAATAGATTAAGATTAGATCCTATTGATAACATTCCCGAAGAACCTGTGATATGGCCTGAAGGAATGACGGGAGATGCACTAGAAAAGGCAATTTCAGATCTCTCTGATGGATACAGAGCTATTTTTGTGCTTATTGAGGTAGAAGGGTATTCCCATAAAGAAGCCTCTGAAATGCTGGGGATAAGTGTAGGGACATCAAAATCCCAATTACATTACGCTAAGAGAGCTTTGAGGAACACGTTAGACGGTCAACAGTATGCATAAGGAGAACAGAAGAAACCTCGATAAAGCCATTAACGAGTTGAAGGAGCTCAAGGCGCCTGATATTTGGTATGAGATTGCCAATGATCTCGATTTTGCTAAGGACGAAAACCTTATAAGTGCTATTGAGGACTTTAAGGGTAGTGAAGCACCGGATATTTGGCTTCCCATTGAGGCTTCTCTGCCAAAGCCAAAATCCAGATCAAAATTGAACTGGTCAATTGCGGCTTCCGTAAGTATACTGTTTGTAAGTGCGTTTCTCTTTTATAAATCATTAAGTGACTCTGCAAGTGAGACCATATCTTACAGCACAGAGGAGGTAGATTTCTTTGAAACAAGTTTGGATATCTCACTTGATGAAGGAGATGAAGACAAAATTCTAGATTATGTAAAAAAGAATTGCCGACGACTGAGTCAGACATGTCAAAATCCGGAGTTTAAAGGACTACTGGAAGCTTATATTGAGTTAGCCGATGCAAAAAAACAGTTAGAAAATGAGCTGTCAAAAGGCGCTAACCAACCCCAGTTGATGAAATATTTGATCCGTGTTGAAAAGAATCAGACCCAGGTGGGTAAGGATATGCTTAAAAAACTGAGGCTTTCATGAAAAGAGCTAAGAAACATGTGGCGCTCCTGGCCTTATTATTCCTTGCTTTTAGGTGGGGCTTGGCCCAGACCAAGGTAGAAGTGATCACCAAAACCGTAGAAAAAAGCTTTGTTTACAAATCGGGATACTCTCTTCAAGTAGATGGTAAGTCGGCCGTGATCGATGTTAAAGGTTGGGATGGTACTGGAATTAAAGTAGTTATGAAACTGATTTCTAAAGGTCTAAATGCCGATGTGGCCAAGAAAGAGCTGGAGTACCAAAAATACGCCATGGACGAAATAAACAGGTCCATTGTTATTCGAAACTATCTGCTATTACCTCGTAATTTAGATGAGCTTTCGACTATACAGGAAACTGAAATTCAGATCTATGTTCCTAAGAACGTTAAACTGGGAGTTAAGAATGCCTTTGGTGAAACTCGTCTCAGCGAAATAACCGGGCAGGTATCTATCGAGAATGAATATGGTGATATTTTTATCTCCAATCTGGAAGGCCCGTGCAGAGTAAAGAGTTTCTTCGGTGATCTGAAATTACGCACGACTTCCGGAACCTTAACCTTTGAAATCAGCCATACAGAAACCAGTATTTCAGGATTTTCCGGTAGCGCTAAGATTAACACCAATCTTGGGAATGTTTCCATCCAAGATCTTGGAGAGGTATCAGACATAAAGATAGACGGACAAAAGGCTGACATTGACTTAAAGGTCATCGACATTCATCGGTATTTCTGGAGTGTTAGATCCAAGTACGGTGAAATTGAAGCACCTGCTGATATTACAAAACAGTTAAAGTCAATAAAAAATGTAAAGCTTGAGTATGGCGATCGGGCTTTGCCCAATATTCAAATTACCACTGACTTTGGTAGAATTGAGATCATAGAATAATGAGAAAGATAGTTTTATTTGTTTGGCTGCTTTTGCCAGCATCTGTTCTCCATGCACAAGATGTATCTATAAAAAGGGATTCGGAAGTAATGGACAGCGCGAGATTTTCGGGATTGATCAAGCGCTATGAGCAGATCATAATGGCTGATAGGGAGGAACTTGCCCTATTAAAAATTGATTTGCTAGGACCTTTATTATATGCTATGTCAGGTGAAGATAGCGCCAAGTCAAATATAGCCAGACTAAGTTTTGA
Organism: uncultured Flammeovirgaceae bacterium; assembly: GCA_937899105.1. GTDB lineage: Bacteria > Bacteroidota > Bacteroidia > Cytophagales > Cyclobacteriaceae > Fulvivirga. The sequence goes on from CALBPF010000064.1 coordinate 8,955, forward strand.
GAAGAAGTTTAAGCCTGAATGGAGCTGGATAATAGCTACAGAAATTCAGGCCAATAGATTAGATATTACCGAGTGGCGCCAAAGGGCTGGAGCGCGGTATTATTTTAATATGCAAAAGAGAATACTCAAAGGCAAGAGCGCTAATAATTTTTCGGCCAACTATCTAAGCGCTCGACTCAATTACAAGAGAAGGCCTGTAGAAAATGAAAACCAAGTATCCATTGACCTTCTTTTCGGTATCCAAAGGCGTCTTTGGAAGTATGGCTACATCGATTTTGATATAGGCATTGAAAATATAATTGCACCCTTCGAAAGTAAGTCAGCAGGTATTGATTTTACCTCCAGTATTCAAATTGGTATCGCCTTCTAAATTTTAACAACACTTTAAACTTTAATTATCATGAGAGTGAATTACACATTTTCTCTAGTGGCACTGCTGTGCCTTTTAGTAACCGTTATTTATAGTGGATATGGCCAATCCATCTACCCTACAGACTCAGTTTTAACTATGCCAACAACGCGATTCCTGTCATTAGGGATTGGAAGTTCATATGTGCGACTCAATGATGAGCACATGTCGCCCTTAAATTATAATGGGGGATCTGTTTATGCCGAACTAGGAGCATTTAAAAGAAAGAATAAAACGGTTAGAAACCTGGCCATCGGGGCCTCTTACATAACACTCGGAGCGAGGAAAGACAATAGAGAAATAGATCCTCAAGGGCAGTACCTTTGGTTGAATATGAGCTATTCACAGCAATGGTATATCAAATCTTTATTCCATCAGACGGTAAGGTGGTATGCTGGTGGTAAAATCAATTCTCACAGCAACCTTCGATTGAATGATCAGCTAGATGGAGCGTTTATCACCTTTCTTTTTTCAAATGGCCTTTACGCCAGCTCTTTGATGGAACGCGAAGTACATATTTCAGGACGACCTGTAACGATAGGTTGGCAAATTGACTTACCAGTAGTAAATCACTTAATACGACCCAGCTACCTTAATATTTATGACTTTGTTAATCCTGAAGGTGATTGGCTCGATGAGCGATTGGAGGATAGCAATTGGAGAACCATTAATTCCTTTACCAACATTACGTCAACGATATCATTAACCTACCCTCAAGGTACCACAAACGCTTTAAGGCTGTCTTACCAATGGGATTTTTACCGAGTAAGAACGGGTCTGCCAGCTACTAGTGCTACACATTCGTTTGTTTTTGCTTTTCTCTTTCACTATTAAAATTTGAATGAACTTGTTATGAAATTACAATCAATTCTTCTTCTTGTCTGTGTTATTACTTTAACGGCATGCGAAGATTTATTCTTTGATGAAGACCCAACGAATGACGCTATAACCAATTTCGAGATCCTTTGGAAAAGGATGGACGAGCGTTATTCTTTTTTCGAATATAAAAGAGTCGATTGGGACTCAGTTTACCAAGTGTACCGCCCTCAGGTGTCTGAAGATTTAAGCTCTCAAGAGTTTTATGACCTAATGGCTGAAATGTTAAACAGTCTAAGAGATGCGCATGTGAATCTTCGGTCGGATTTCGATATTTCATTTTATAACTACTACGTAGATTATCCTCGAAATTTTAGTTTTTCAGATCTGGAAAAGAACTATCTGGGGGATTATAAAATAACCGGGCGTCTGATTAATTCTATCATTGATTCTGTAGGTTATATCCATTATCGCAGCTTTCAACAACCTATTGAGGAAGATGATCTTGATTTTTTGGTTGAGCGTTTTCGTGGCTTAAAAGGCCTGATCATAGATATAAGAGATAATGATGGAGGAGATCCTGCCAATGGGTTTAGGTTGGCAAGGAGGCTCACAACAGAACGTATCCATATTTACACCACAAAATACAAAAATGGGCCTGAGCGAGATGACTTTACAGAACCGTCTAAAGCCTATCTAGATCCTAATGACGAAACAAAGTTTAACCTTCCTGTGGTGCTGTTGACTAACCGCGTTACCTACAGTGCTGGAAACTTCTTTACCGCGATGCTTCAAGCTATTCCTAACGTTACCGTTATGGGTGACATTACCGGAGGTGGTGGTGGAGTTCCATTGGGTTGGGAACTTCCAAATGGATGGTTTTTTAACTACTCTAATTCTATCACCTACATGCCCGATGGCTTCATTATCGAAGACGGTATTCCACCTGACATCAAAATTGATATAGCCGATGAAGATAGGTTAAAGGGCGCTGATACTATTCTTGAAGAGGCCCTTAAACATTTTAACCACTAAGGAATAAGTGAAAGAGGCTTCCTTTTGGGAGCCCCTTTCTACTTTGTTAGGCTTTGTAAAGCTTTTTATAGTAATCGTCAGCCATTCGCTTAGCTACGAACATTTCGTTAACGTCCTCAGTAGCCTTCCAGGCTAATTTTGACCATTCTTCCGGCTTGTCATAGTACAAGGGCATAATCTCCTCTTCTAAGATCCTTAACATATTGTCAAAATCATATTGGTCCTGTTCTTCTTCTGACCAGGATAAGTTGACTTCTGGCATAATAAAGCTATTCTTACCGTGCTCCGCAAATTCAAGTATCCAACCATCATTAGTTGAGAAGTTTACCGAACCATTCATGGCTGCTGTCATACCGCTAGTTCCGGAAGCCTCCAGTGGAATTCGGGGGTTATTTAACCATATATCACTTCCTTTTTTCATTAAAGCCGAAAGACGTAATTCATATCCGGTAAGCACAGTCGCGTTTGGATATTTTTTTGTGATATGTACTAATCTGTTAAACATATCCACAGCGCCTCCATCCAGCGGGTAAGGTTTACCAGCCCAAAGAATCTGAATAGGATATTTTGTATTCGCCAAAACTTTTTCAAATCGATCTAGGTCCCTAGTGATCAAGTCTGCTCTCTTATAACCTGCAAACCTTCTGGCCCAAACTATAGTAAGTACCTTCGGATCGAAAAGTTTACCTGTTTGATCAGCCACCTCATTGAACAAGTGCTGTTTTAGTTTTATTTTTCGAGTAAGATACTTTTTATGATCATTCTTTAAATGAGCTTTCTCAAGCTCCTCATCCGTCCAATAATTCTTGTTTTGCGCATTAGTAATAGCTTCGATCTTACAAATTTTGTTAAAGCTTCCCCACATTTCATCAGATACCTGCTTGTGCTTTTTGGAAACTGCATTTGCCTTTTTTGAAAGTCTCAACGCTGCCAATGTATGATTGAACCAGCCATTCTCAAAGCCCGTGAACTTTTCAACATCTTTTAAAGTCAAATGGTTGAAAAAGCTCATTTCAAAAAGAAAATTGGGATCGTTTACTTCATTGCCAGCTTTTACAGGAGTATGAGTGGTGAACACCAGATGTTCCTTCACTTTGGCTACGGTCTTATACTTTTGAAGTAAGTAAAAGGCAGCCGGAAGAGCATGTGCCTCATTCATGTGGTATAGATCCGTTTTGTGGCCTAATACATCTAATAACTTGGCTCCTCCAATTCCCAATACTATGTACTGAGCAATTCTGGTGGCTAGATTATTATCATATAATTTATGTGTTATGGTATGCGCCAGGTGGTCATTTTCCGGATGATTAGTAGATAGTAAGAATATGGGCACTGTACCAAAAATCTCAGGCGGCAAATAGAAGGCTTTTACCTTCACATTATGCCCGTGAACCAATACATCCAGCTCAATACCAGTATCTTCTAAAAATGTGTAGTGATGCTCTTGATTGAGTACGTCTAGTTCGTTATTTGATTTTCTAATCTGATCATAGTAGCCGTATTTCCAAAGCATACCTATACCCACAATGTTTTGCTTGAGCTCGTATGCGCTACGCATATGCGAACCGGCAAGGAAGCCCAGGCCTCCAGAATATATTTTTAAGGGTTGGTCTATAGCGAACTCCATGCTGAAGTAAGCCACAGGCTTTTCATACCCCTTACCAAACTTATATGGATGTTTTACTTTCATCTTTAATGCTTATTTAAAAGAAGCTGCAAATTAAGTGCTATAAACCATCAAAAGAAAGCAGCTTTGAGTCATTTTGGATAATGCATAACCCCTTGAAAATGAGAGCATGTAAGGTTTTGTGCGTTTAAGTTCAATGCAAACGTTGCCAATGATTCATGACCTTTTATATAAAATATTATCTTAGCTACGGAAATTAATTTTATAGCAATCCCAGTTGGTTTTAGATAGATGAAAGGCCTCAAGTTTCTACTTTTTCTTTTCATCATCTGTCTGTTAATTCTTCTCTTCCTGATTCCATTTTATTACAGTGACATCAATCAACTCATAAAGGATGTTAATGATGGTCATCGTACAATCACTTCGGTCTTTTCAGACTTCCTGGGATTCTTCCGTCATGCGGATGGTTGGAACTTATTAGGTTTCATGTTCTTAGCCGCATCTATTATGGTTATGCACGGTATAGTGGACTATTTGGTCTTGCATCGGTTGGATCGCTTTTATAAAGGCTCTTTTATTTGGGATGGGTTCATGTGGTTTTTAAGAAGGCAACTTAGTCTGGTAACAACAGTCCTGGTTTTTATGTTTATGACCAATCTCATAGTCGATTTTTACTCCAATGTGCGCATAGCCAGCAACACGGACGAAGTCATAGGCGATAAATATACTGTTTTGTTATTGGGTACTAATAAATACCTGCAAGATGGCGTGAGTGAAAATGTTTACTTCACACATCGCATTGATGCCGTAGTTGAGCTTTATAAAGCGGGTCTGATATCTCAGGTTTTGATTAGTGGAGATAATAGTACTGATGAATACAATGAGCCCAGGGATATGAGGAAGGCACTTATGAAAAAGGGAATACCTTCCGGTCTTATTAAATTGGACTTTGCCGGATTTAGAACATTAGACTCTATTGTTCGTTCTAAGAAGCTTTTTGGAAAGAGGAGGCTCCTGGTTGTGAGTCAGGGCTTTCATCTGCAACGCGCGCTGTTTCTTTCATGGTATTTCGGAGTGGATGCTATTGGGTATGAAGCCAAGGGAAATATGAATCTGACTATGTTTATGCGTGAGCATCTGGCTGTACCCAAAATGCTTCTCGATATTATGGTGCTAAATACACAGCCTACCTACGGATCAACCGGGGTGAGGCGTAAGATCAATTTTGGTCAAAAAGATCTGGTATTGCTCTCATTTATCCTTATCTATTTTGGAATAGCTGTTTATGTCTCTTATGATGCATTTAATTTTGGCGATTCAAAAGTGGCAAGAAAGTAGCTAGAGACTTTGGTAATCGGATATAGATTCTGAAACGAATGTTAATTTTTATTATCTTTAACTATCTTATTTTTTAAACTATCATATCATGAAATTGATATTAAAATCACTATTCTTATCTGTCTTTGGTTTAGCTCTATTCGATGTATCAGCACAAAAAATTGAGCCCATCCCAATAAAGAAATTTTACAAAGACAGAGTGACAAGAAATCTTCAATTTCTATGTAAGGAAGCTGAATGTCTTGACAATATCGTTGTGAATGAACGTGGTCTTTATATGTATCCTACAAGTCAGCGAGTAGATAAGCCTGAATTTATACTCTACTGGCGTGAGATGTCACATTTTAATGGACTTCTCGATGAAATGCCTCATGAAGAGATCATAGAAATTCTAAAAAGAAAAGGGTCTAGATATTTTTATGGGATCAAGAGTACGCATGTTGATCCGGCCAAATATCCTGTCACGGACTACCTGGGATTGAAGGTAGCCATTGATCCTGGACATATGGCCAGTAATATGGGAGAAGCGATTTTAGAGAGAAGGTATATGAAGGTGGAGGGTGTAAACTACGATCGCAATAGTGATATAGAATTCTTCGAGGCCAATTTGGCCTATACCACTGCACTGCGGTTAAAGGAGTTACTAGAGGATAAGGGCGCTGAAGTGATGCTAACTCATGACTATGGAAAAAGCGCAATGGGCATTAACTATTATGAGTGGCTCGAAACCGATTTTAAAAAGGATATTATTGCAGGGTATAAAAATGAGTGGTATAACAGAGAAAAGTTCAACTACCTTTTATCAGGTGAAGCGACTGACTTCGTAATGTTCAACGATGTTTTTCTAAACAAAGACTTTGTAGCAAGAGCAAATAGAATTAACGCTTTCAAACCAGACCTTACTTTGGTTATTCATTATAACGCGAGTGAAGGTAGCCAACGTTATGATGACAAATATTTGCCGCCTGTTAAGGAAAATTATAGTATGGTGTTTGTACCAGGTTCGTTTCTTGGATTTGAAGTAGATGGAAAAGATGAGGTTGATCAACGGTTTGAGCTGCTGAGGTTATTAGTGTCATCTGATTTAGAAGAATCAAATGTTTTTGCCAGTAATATCATGAAAGCGCTGGACAAGGAATTAAAAGTGGATGCTCTTCCCTCGGATAATACGTTTACGTTTGCTAATAAGTATTCTATTCTTTCAGATATGGCCGAAGGAGTTTACCATAGAAACCTCTACCTGACGAGGGCAGTAAAAGGGCCAATTGGCTATGCTGAGGCATTGTATCAGGACAATATTGATGAGATTCCTTTGCTGGGTAAAAAGGATTATACCGTTGGAGGTATAACAACCAGCAGCCGGGTTAAGGAGGTAGCCAAGGTTTATTTCAGCGCTATTGACCAATGGCTCAAATACAATCAGGAGTTCACCAAAAAACTTGACGCCCTCTATGATGATAAGTATGGCGATGAAGAAATTTACGCAGAAGAGCTGAAAGAGCAGGAGTCAGAGAACTAGTCTTTTAGCCTTCCGATTTCAAGATTCAGATTAACCCAATTTTGAATGAGATAGCGGGCTATGGAGTCTTCACGCGAAAGAATAAGTTCGTCTCTGGAGACTAGTTTCCTTATCTCTCTTGCAGTAAGCCATTGAGCTTCCAGCACTTCGTCCTGATCTAATGTAATATCCATTGAGTGTGCTTGTGCGTAAAAGCCAATCATAATTGAGGAGGGAAAAGGCCAGGGTTGACTGGCAACGTATCTGATATTACTAACTTCCAGCGCTACTTCTTCTATCATCTCTCGCTTGACCGCTGCTTCGAGTGTTTCTCCTGTTTCTACAAATCCGGCTAAGGTAGAATACATCTTGGGGTGACGGCTTCGATGGCGTCCTAGCAAGCACATAGGTTCACCCTTTTCCGGAAGGTATTCAATAAGTACAATTACAGCCGGATCTACCCGGGGGTAGACAACATGCGCACAGTTGCAACATTTTCTGGCATGACCGGCATCTATTTGCTTTGTGTCTTCACCACATAGACCACAGAAAAGGTTCTTGGAGTGCCATATATAAAGTCCTCTCGTATAAACCAGAAGAGGCGCTTGATTACTTCTTTTAAGCACAGGAGTAAGTCGTATATCCATGAACTTACCGTCAGGTAAAAGTGCTAAGGCCTCTTCTTCTGAATATCCGGATAAATCAACCGAAAAGAACCGGACTCCATTTTGTTCACCCAGAAAAATGGTGTCAGGATCATTTTTATGAAAGGCGGTACTTTCAACAGAAAGTAAGTCAGGCTGCTTCATCGTTGCATTACTCAGCCAGTGCAGCCCATTCCAGTAAGGGATCAGTCTGCTATTGACCGATTTAAGCTCGTTTTGGGCCCTTTCAAAATCTTTTCTTAAGTGGCCAAGTCGGTCAGGTTCGTATTCTGTATAGTATAGTCTTTGATCCGAAAGCACGCAGTGCAAACATGATCAATTGAGCTAATATTTAGCCTTTGACGGCAATATTATTTTCACTAGCTCAGGAGTTAATACCTAATCAATAACTGATTTCCTCGTTTCTAACGTAACCATCCGCCACCTACATTTTAAAATCATCATCTAACACTTGCACCTAGTCTTTAGTGCGGGTTGAATGTGTAGTAGTTTATTCCTGCCGTAAGGAGTCTACCGGATTGGATACTACAACTTTATATATCTGGCTGGAAACTGTAAACAGGGCCACTACGAATAAAAATACTGCCGCCAGAACGAAAGGTCCGATGGTCAAGGGCATATGATATTCGTAAACCTCGTCAAACAGGCTGTCTACCAAAACGTAAGCTACCGGAAGTCCCAGAATACATGCAATAGCCAGTATCCAGATGTACTGATGGTTCACCCCCTTGAAAATTGAGGCAACTCCTGCGCCTAATACCTTTCTGATACTAAATTCTTTCATTCTTGTTGCCACGTTTAATGACACTAGTCCAAATAAGCCCATACACGAAAGTACGATCGCTAATGTGGCTGTAAAACCCATGATACGGGCATGACCCTTTAGCTGATCAAAATGATAGTCGAACACTTCATCCTGGAAAAAGCCATTGTAGGGGAGGTCCGGAACATGTTTTTTCCAGAGCTCCTCTGCATACGCCTCTGTTTTTGCAATGTTTCCTTTTTCGATTCTTGCAGAAATAAAATTAGCATCCTCATCTTTTGACATCCGGAAGAAAGCGGGTTCTATTTTATCGTCAAAGTCAAAATAATGAAAGTCTTCAACTACGCCTATCACATTAAAAATAGTACTGTCCAATTCAAAGGAAGCTTCAAGTGGATTTTCCCAATCGAAGCTCTTTGCAAATGTTTCATTAATGACCACGCTTTGATCTAAGTCTGTGATCAGTTCTTTATCAAAAAAACGACCTTGTTTAAGCCGTATACCAATAGTCTCCAGGTAATCGAATCCTACGTTAATTCTGCGGATTTCATGCTTGCTGTCACCTATTTCAATCACGCTTAGCCCTACTGACCTGCCTACATGACCCGCTGATCCGGCTATACCTATGATCCCTGGCTGCATAGCTAAATCATTCTTAATGGCCTCGTAGTTCACCCCCTGTTCAAGGGGGATTACCAAGGTCTGATCCTGGTTGTACCCCCAGTCAAGCTCTCGTTGGTACTGCGCATTTTGGGTAAAGGCAATGCCAAACACAATGGTGATAATAGAGAGTATAAACTGGAATGTTAGGAAGATTCGGGTAAATCGACTTTTCTTGCTGAACTTTTGCCGGCCCCTGAATATATTAACGGGTTTAAAGGCAGAGATGTAAAAAGCCGGATAGGCACCTGACCCAAAACCGGTGATAAAAAGTAGAGTTATCAAAAACAGCCACACATTAATATTGTCATAAAAATTAAGTTCAAGTCCTATATCAAATTGAGAGTCAAACCAGGGTCCGAAAAAGACTCTGCCCCAAATCGCTCCTAAAACCAATGCCAATATGCAAATGATAAGGTTCTCGCCTATGAACTGAAAAACCAGCTGACGCTTTGTGCCTCCAATAACTTTTCGTATTCCAATTTCCTTCAAACGTTTAGTCGCCGAAGAGATAGAAATATTAATGTAGTTGAAGCAGGCTAATACTATCATAAAAACAGCTATTAAGGTCAGAATGAGTCTGGCGATCGGATCATCTCCACCAGATATATCACCTCTTATTTTGTGCGAATTTTGAGATAGCGTTGTAAGTGGTTCAAAGATATAAGCCTTAGCCGGCCAGTCTTCGTCCGCTGCATTTTGAAGTGTCACGTACTTGTCCATTTTGTCCGTGACGGCGCCAATGTCCTTCGCGTCATGCAATTGAATGAATGTTGCCGCAATGAAGTCTGTCCAGTCGTTGGCGTCTTGATCGTCGTAAAAGGAGAACATCTTATCATAGTGGATCAGAAAATTGAATCGGAAACTGGCTGTTTTAGGAAATTTGGCAGTAACACCACCTACAGTGAAGGACTCCTTTTTATCATTCAATAGCACTACCAATTGCTTTCCAATGGGATCTTCTTTACCGAAGTATTTCTCGGCCATGGCCTCGCTTAAAATTATTTTAGCAGGATCTCTCAACTCCTCAGCTCTACCCTGCTTGATTTCAAAGCTGAACATGTCCAGAAACTGTGGGTCCACGAAACGTACGAATTCTTTAAAAACTTCATCTTCATATTTAAGAATCACATTTCTGTTATCTACGCGGGTCATTTCTTTGACTTCAGGCAGATCAGCCATCATCATGGGGCCGATAGGGGCTGGAGAATCCCCCCACACCTGCTCTGAGCCGTCTCGACTGACTACATTATTCAGCAAGAATATGCTTTCCCTGTTCTCATGAAATTCATCCTGGCTAAAGGCAAAGTCCACGAAGATGAAGACCACAAGTGAGCAGCCTACAGCCAGTGATAATCCAAAAATGTTGATAAAAGAAATGAGTGAGTTCTTCGCTAAATTGCGAAGAGCAGTTTTGATAAAATTTTTAACCATGATGTGTGTTGTTATTGCAATTACACGTAGGACTACGCCTTTTTGTTAAAGGTTGCATGATAAACTGTAACTATCTGGAAAAAGATAAGTATTCTTTTTTGGATATTGCAACTATAAGGGTCTTCCAAGGTCTTTACAACACTCAAAACACTCAA
>CALBPF010000065.1 GCA_937899105.1 uncultured Flammeovirgaceae bacterium
TTATTCCTAAAGTCACATAGCCGAAGAAAAATACAGCCCAAACTGTTGGATTAGGGCCGTACAGACCGCTTATGTTTGTTTGGCCTTCTGTTTCTTCAAAGCTAATGGTCAATTGTGGTGACCAGAAATGCCTTTCTTTTACCGGAATTTTTATAGCGCTATAACCGCTGCCAACATAACCGATACATTTGGCGCTCTCTTCACTTAGCGCCCGCTTGAGTATATATTCAAGTTTTTTCTGGCTTAGATTACTTACTTTCTTGAACCTAGGTCTTATGTTAAGGCTAGACATTTTTAGAATTTTTACAAAACCAATTTACATACAACTCTGGTAAAACAAATTGACTAAAATCAGCGGCAGGATATCAGTGTCATTCAACTACTTTTAAACCCACCAAGGCTGTACTTTTAGATGTGCTGAGATGACTTCTCCTCATAGGTGGATATTGTTACTACAAACACTTGCCATGAAACCTTTTCTATTGAAGTCAAGTCATAGTAGTATGATCAAAAACTTAGCTAAATATACATCCATAGTTGCCGTTTTGGTGATTATAGTCTTTGCACTTTTTTGTGTTAATCAGTTGATTGACCTTTATGCCAACTTACTTCTTATCAATGAGACTCTGGCAATTTCTGTAATTGCGATTATTTCAATAATTCTATTTACACTTTTTGCAGTTCCTATTGTCTTGCTGGCGCGTCTTCCAAGATCAATTTCTTTAAGTGAAATGAATGATGCCAACGCTTATGCAATACGGCTAAAAAAACGTTTGGCCAACAATAAGCAGATCAAAGCCGCAAAAATAGATGTAAGCGATCCGGAAGGATTGGATAAAGCGCTTGATTTGCTACGGACAAACGCCGAAGAAACTATAAATACAACGGCGACAGCTGTATTTCTGACTACCTCGGTATCACAAAACGGCAAGCTGGACGCATTGACAATTTTCATCACCCAAACCAGGATGATCTGGAAAATTGCTCATATCTACTGGCAGCGCCCTTCCCTACGGGATATGCTTCGTTTATATGCGAATGTAGGAGGGTCCGCTTTAATAGCGTCAGAGCTTGAAGATATTGATATAACCAGGCAAATTGAACCCATAATGAACGCCATACTCAAAAGTCCGGGTAGATCCATTCCTTTGGTTGGTCATGCTGCCCATATCATTACTGATTCCCTTCTTGAAGGCTCTACCAATGCCTTTTTGACCTTACGAGTAGGTGTACTTACATTACGTTATTGTGGAGGTGTAAACCCTGAGATGAGCAAAAAAGAGTTAAAACGTTCTGCATATTCAGAAGCTGCCAAAATGCTGCGTGTTTTAGTGATTAAATCTTCTGGTAAGGTAGTAAGTAGTGTGATAAGCGCCATGAAAGAGGCCGGAATGAGTACGGTCAATTCCGGGGTAGAGACACTTCACAAAGCCGCAGATAACGTAAAAGCAAGTTTTAACAAGCTTACTCGAAGAAATAAGAAATCTGATGTTGGTTCAATTAAGGATGATTAGTTGAAAATCATTCTATGGATAGAATAAAACATCTTATTCTGCTTAGACGTTGCCTTATGACTTTTGAAAGCATTTATTCACGTAAAGTAAAGCAACTAGATGGAGTCTTTGACCCTGGTGTCGAGTTTACGCAGATACAGCATCATTTTGACTTACCTATCCTTTATCGGGAAATTTTAAGAGTACGTTTTTTAATCCGTCCTCCTTATAAGTATTACCTTGGTGTAGGGCCTAATATTAGCTACTGGTTTGGAGGGCTTGGCGAGCTCGAATCCACTGAGTTGCTTGATGAATAGATACCCTCATTAGAATATGAAGTGAGTTTCAACGAAAGTGATAAGACTTCACCAGATCAGTTATATTCCAAGCCCTAATCGCGTACAGCTGGGGTCAATTTTGCCGCAGGTGTTCTTTTATAACCGCAGTCAGGCAATACCTTTTTATATGAAATAAGATATGAATTAGATCATCTTAATTTAGCCCAGTCGGATTTGGCCATATTCTAAAATGTTACTGAATTTGCCGATCCGCTTAGAGTCGCAAACAACGGGTTTAGATTTGATTTTGCTTACCTGATTGATACGAAAATATCTGTGAGTAAACGAGGTAAATCGACCATCGAGGAACGGAATAGATAGGATCGGTTAACCTTCATCCTCCAGGGCTTCAAGAACGTCTGCCAGCTCGTCATAGTCTTTATATCCTGGGCGTATTTCATCACCTGCCGTAAGTGAAATACCATGAATATCCGTTTGCTCCAAGAGCTTATGGACGTTTTGATGAGACGCAATACCGTTCATTAATACTTTCACGCCGATCGCTCTTTTATTTATCTCTGCGATTTGGAGAGGACTTGGCCATTGGCTTGATTTTACCAATAAAAAATCCATTTCTACGTCATGAGGTACATTATGAAGCTCTCTTATGTCCACACTTAAGATGGTTTTAACGCCTTTTAAATACCTAATTAGCGTATGATCGCTGACTTCAATTACAGATAAATCATATTGGCTCAGGCAGCTAACTATTTGATCCAAGGTTGAGTTCCTAAACTCGCCTACAAATTCTATTCCTGACAGCCAATCTGAAATTTCCTTAAATTTCTTTACTCCTGTAAAGTTCGGGTCGCTTTTGTCAAGACTAAAACCGATCAAATCGACACCCATTCCTGCGCAGTACCGCGCGTCTGAAAGGTTATTGACACCACTTACTTTCACAAATGTTTTTAAGGCCATAGGCAATAGATGGATTCAATTATGATATATAATATTTTGATTAAATCTAGCTTCAAAGCTAACTTATATATCCGTCTTTTGTTCTTGTAATGGTTAAACTAAAAAAGCAAAATCAGAAAATGGCAGTAGAAGTTTTAACGGATGATAATTTCAAATCCACCTTATTTAATAATGATAAAACAATAGTGAAATATTTTGCGGGATGGTGCGGCAGCTGTAGATTATTTACGCCCAAGTTCAAACGACTTTCAAGCGATGAACGCTTTCAAGGGGTTAGTTTTATTGATGTTGATGCCGAAAAGAATCCCGAAGCAAGAAAAATGGCTGGCGTTACCAATCTTCCTTTTTTTGCAGTATTTAAGGGAGACAAGCTTGTTAAAGCAGTGGCTACCAGCAAAGAAGAGACTGTAGTTGATCTACTCAATTCGTTGAACTAAGAGGTCTAACTGGAGTTACAAAAACTAATTTCTCTATCTTTGAATTAAGAACGGTTTTATCCGTTCTTTTTTGTTATGAATAGATGTATCACCCTTTTTTGCTTCTTGATATTGGCATGCAACAGTGATGAAATAGATCCCGACTTGATAGGGGTAGGTTACCCATTTTTTCCTCTGAACGTGGGTGATTTTCGCGTGTATGATATTGAGGAAATTAACTATCAGTTTGAAATGGCCACCACTAGTAACTTTCAGTTTAGGACTGAAGTGGTTGATTCTTTCGAAAATCAGGCGGGAGAAACAACCTATGTAATACATACCTTTGAAAGGCCTGATAGCGCCGAGGACTGGGATTTTATTCAAACCAATAGTGCAAGACTAACGGATACACAGGCTATATTAATTGAAGGTAATATTCCTGAACTTAAACTAGTATTTCCAATAGCTACCGGTAAAACCTGGGATGGTAATGCTCTGAATAATTTAGAATCGGATGAGTTTGTAATGGACAGTTTGTTTGTTCCATATATCACTGTAGCAGGTGATACCATATCGGAGACCCTTACCGTTATTCAAGAAGATAATCAGGAGTTTATCGTCAATCTGATATCAAATCACGAGATTTATGGTTTGAATATGGGTTTGGTATACAAAGAGGAAATAGATTTAAAGTATTGCAGAGAGGATGACTGTATTGGACAGCAAGTGGTTGACAATGGAAGAATTTTTAGACAAAGCCTGGTAGAATATGGCACGGATTAGCTTCTTATTATTATTCACGCTATCTGCTTCATATCTTTTGGCAGAGGTGAATAGGTATGCGATTTTTTTTACTGATAAGAACAATACTCCTTATTCCTTAAATGAACCTGAAGACTTTCTTTCCCAACGGGCCTTGGAAAGAAGAACTAAACAAGGCATTAGTCTTACTGAGAATGATTTACCTGTCGACCCTCAATATGTGTCAGGGATCAGGCAAGCAGGCGCTGACGTTTTTTATACTTCCAAATGGTTCAACTTGGCAATTGTTCAAATGGATGAGGCGCTTACCTCCAACCTGCTCTCTCTTAATTATGTAAGTGATGTTAGATTAATCGCCGTAGATGAAAGACTTAACTTAGGATCTCGCGAAAAAGACTCTTGGTTAGGTAGGGTCAAATCTAAATCAACAGATAGTCAATTAAATCAACTGGGAATTAACAACTTACATAATGATAATTTTAAGGGAGAGGGCATTTTGATTGCGGTATTCGACAGTGGTTTTAGAGGGGTTACCAGTTCCGCACCCTTTGCATCAATTTTTAATGAAAGTCGACTTTTGGATACTTTCAACTTTGTATTAAATAATGAAGATGTTTATGATTTAGATGCTCATGGCACCGAGGTATTATCAGTGATAGGGGCTGAGGTAGAAGATGAATTTCTAGGGGCCGCTCCTGATGCTAGTTTTGTTTTATATCTCACTGAAGACGATTTTTCGGAGTATCCCATAGAGCAATATAATTGGTTATTGGGCGCTGAAAGAGCTGATAGCGTCGGCGTTGATATTATCAATTCATCTTTAGGGTATAATACATTTGATAGTCCATTTGAGGACTATACCTATGACGATATGGACGGCAACACTACTATTGTATCACAAGCGGCGGATCTCGCTGCTTCCAAGGGGATTCTTGTGGTTACCAGTGTGGGTAATGAAGGTTTAAATTCATGGGGTTTTGTAGTAGCTCCCGGTGATGCGGATTCAGTATTAGCTGTAGGCTATGTGAATTCACAAGGTATTCTATCTTCCGGAAGTTCCAGGGGCCCGACTTCAGACGGACAAATAAAACCTGAAGTGGTAGCACGCGGAGTGAGTACATCAGTGATAAAAGAAAGCGGAGACATAAGTTCTGCTAGCGGTAGTTCTTATTCCACACCTTTGATAGCCGGACTAGCGGCATGTATTTGGCAGTCCAAACCCGATTTAACAGCAATGCAGCTGAGGGATTCAATTCTTAGCATTGGTGATCGCTCTACTACACCGGATAATCTATACGGATATGGTATCCCAAGATATGGAGATATCATAGCCAGCTTAGAGACGATCGGTAGATCATCATTGAAAGTATTTCCAAACCCTACAAGTTTAAACGTCATTACGGTACAGGGAGTATCAGACCCTGACGCTATTTTTACATTGATTGATGCAAAGGGAAAACGTTTCCAGCTTACATCAAACCGTTCAGGTTCGGATGATAGTTACAACTTAGAACTCATTAACTTTTCACCGGGAACTTATTTATTAGAAGTGTCCATAAAAAGGAAAAAGGAAGTTATAAGAATATTGAAGAGATAGCATATCATGAATAAGCCAATAGTTGCACCCTCTATTTTAGCCTCTGATTTTGCCAACCTCGAAAATGAGGTAAAAATGCTCAATAATAGCGTCGCGGACTGGATACATATAGACGTGATGGATGGTGTATTTGTTCCTAATATTTCCTTTGGTATACCTGTTACGGAGGCTATTAATAGACACGCAAAGAAGCCTTTAGATGTTCACCTGATGATCGAGCAGCCCGAGAGATATGTGGAAAGCTTCAAAAAGGTGGGCGCGGCTTCAATATCAGTTCATTATGAGGCTTGTAAGCATTTACATAGAAACTTACAACAGATCAAAGATTTAGACTGCATGGCGGGTGTTGCGGTCAATCCTCATACCAATATAGGCCTATTGAGAGATATCATTAAAGATATAGACTTTGTTTGTATAATGTCCGTAAATCCTGGTTTCGGCGGACAGAAGTTTATAGAAAATACATATAGTAAGATAGAGGCGTTAAAGCGACTGATTGTAGATCATGATGCTAAAACCTTGATCCAAATTGATGGAGGCGTAAACCAGGACAATGCTCCCAAATTAGTGCAAGCAGGTGCGGATGTTTTAGTAGCCGGTAGTTTTGTTTTCAATTCATCCGATCCTAAGCATACTATCTCAGACTTAAAAAACGTTATGAATCACGCATGACGCGTTGGTATTTTAGTCTTTTATTGACCTGTCTTACGTTTGGTTCCGGTCTATCCCAAACCACTATTGTTAAAGGCAAAGTAACGGATGGAGAGGGGCAAGCTTTACAATCCGCAAACATCAGAATAGATAATACGAGTATTGGTACAGTAAGTGATTATGAAGGTAGTTTTGAGCTGGCGCTTACCAACGGACTTCCTGTAGATCTAACTATCAGCCATGTGGCCTATGAAGAAAAGCGTGTGACCGTTACTGACGTTGAAAATCCAATTATGATTACCCTTGAACTATCTACGAAGTTGCTTCAGTCTGTTGAAGTAAAGGGGGAAGAAGCTACAAGAAATGAAGTCAGCCTTACTAAAATACAACCTAAGTCTGCTGAACTTTTACCATCTCCTTTTGGTGATTTTACAAAGATACTAGCTACTTTACCCGGCGTTGTTAGCAACAACGAGCTTTCATCCACCTACTCGGTTCGTGGTGGTAACTTTGATGAGAACCTTGTTTATGTAAATAATATACCGGTATATCGTCCTTTTTTGGTTTCAAACGGTCAACAGGAAGGCCTTAGTTTTATTAACCCGAATCTTGTTGAGAATATAGAGTTCTCGGCCGGAGGATGGAAACCCAGTTATGGTGATGCACTATCCTCGGTTTTAAATGTCTCTTACAAGGAGGCCGATGAATTAAAAGCTTCGGCTGTTGCAGGTTTACTGGGAGGGACGGCACATGTGGAAGGGCGAATTGGTAAGGTGTCAGCTGTGGTTGGGGTACGCCATAAAACAGCGCAGTACCTTTTAAATACGCTTGAAACCCAAGGTCAATATTTACCAAAGTTTACAGATGTCCAGTCTTATTTGAATATTGAGTTGACAAACAAAACTAAGCTTGGTATTCTAAGTTCCTACGCGCGTAATCGTTACCTTGTAGAACCTGAAAATAGAGAGACGGATTTTGGTACATTTAATCAATCTTTGCGTCTTTTTGTAGCTTTTGATGGGCAAGAAATTCTTGAGTATGATACCTATCAGGGCGGTTTTAATCTTGTCCATAATTTTACCGATCGGTTAAGGACAGAGCTTATCGGGGGGGCGGTTTATGCTCAGGAGCGGGAATTTACAGATGTAGAGGGTGGCTATCGGTTATGCGACGTTGACAATAACCTGGCTTCAGCCACTTTCAATGAATGTATCATAACACGCGGCATAGGCACCAACTTTGATTTTGGCAGAAATACACTTGAGGCAACAATATTCAATCTTGAAAGCAGGAATATATATACCGTTAATAATACAACCACTGTAGAATTTGGTTTTGGATATAGCAATCAAACCATTGATGATATATTGGATGAATATAATTTTACTGACTCCGCCAATTTCGTTATTGACATAGGTACTACAAGCGCTGAAAATGAAATAAAAACTGATCGTATTCATTCATATGGACAGGTAACGTCAGAATTATCGGACAAAATAACGTCGACATTAGGCCTTAGATTGAACTACTGGAGTTTTAACGAGGAGTTGATCATTAGCCCGCGGTGGCAAATCTCTTTCAGGCCGAAGTGGGTACGTGATATTCTTTTTAAGGGCGCTATTGGGGTATATGCTCAGCCGCCATTCTACAGAGAGCTAAGGGATTTTGAGGGGAATCTTAACGATGAGCTTAAAGCCCAACGTTCGCTTCATTTTATCGGGGGGTTAGACTATAATTTTAGATGGTGGGGTCGGGACTTTAACTTTGTAAGTGAATTGTATTATAAAAAGCTATGGAATGTAGTGCCCTATGAGGTGGACAACGTCAAGCTTCGTTATTATGCCAATAACGAGGCAGAGGCATTTGCCGCAGGTTTGGACATGCGTCTTAGCGGTGAATTTATAGAGGGGACCCAGAGCTGGTTCAGCTTAGGAATTTTAAGCGCCCGGGAAGATGTAGAAAATGATGGCAACGGCTATATCCGCAGGCCCACCGATCAAAGAGTTAACCTTGCTATTTTCTTTCAAGATCATATACCAGGCGATCCTACTATCCAGGTAAACTTAGGTGTGTTGTATGGATCTGGTCTTCCTTTTGGTCCGCCTAATAACTTTGAAAGGAGAAATACCTTTAATGGTGCAGAATACACACGTGTAGATATTGGATTTTCTAAAATCTTCTTTTTGAATCAAAGCAAAACTGCTGATAAGAGCCTTACCTTTACCGCCGAAGTACTGAATATGCTGGGCGCCTCAAACACCATATCGTATACCTGGATATCTGATGTTAACAATCAACAGTTTGCCGTACCTAATGCACTTTCGGCAAGATTTCTTAATGTAAAGGCCGCTGTAAGATTATAGTCGCCGTCTGTATTTAGTATCCCGCCATTTACGTGATATTTGGGAATAGAGGTCAATTTTTTTTGCCTATCACTTACTAAAAACGTTATTTCGGGGTTTTATAAATTTTAACACCCGAACTTAACGAGTAGAACGATGAAGAAATTGAATGTTTTGTTGGCTTTTGCATTTTTTGCTTTCCTGTCAATATCGGCAACAGCACAAGATGAAATTACAAATGAGGATTTGAGAAGATATGCACTTCTTAACGAGGTAATAGATGCCATGAAATCTGAGATTAGCGTTTTGACCAATAAAATGATCAAGAATCAAGAAGGTTTTGACGGGAAAAGGTATAAAGAGTTACAGTCCTTCAAAGGAGATGAAGCAAAATTAGATGAACTTGGAGCCAATGATTTTGAGAAAAAATTCATGATGCTTATTTACAAGAAGCAGGAAGAACGTAAGACGGCGCTAAAAGAAGTTAACTCAATTATGGCTACCAAAATGATTAATGGTGGTGCAAAAAAATTTAAAGCAATAAAGGAGGCGCTTAAGTCCGATGAGGCGGTAAAAGAGCGTTACGCCAAAATACAGATGAATTTTTCTGCTGCTGAAGGAGATGCATAATACTAGATGAACTTAGCACGTAAGCCAGCGCTTTAAGCGCTGGCTTTTTTTATGAAAAAAATAGCTATATTGTTGACCGGATAAATAATTTTTGAATGTATGTTTTCTGAGAATGAAATAGCTACAATGATTGAAATTCCTGCCATTCAGGAAGTTACGGCAAAGGTCAAAAACGATTTTATTAATCAAGAGGCAAACTTCCTGGAGATAAGTGACCATGATTTCTTGTCGCTTATTATGTTAAGTCCTGCAGTCGGAGTTGCACTCGCAAATGGTAGCATTAGTCTATTTGAAGAGTTGGCGCTGAACAAAATGGCGCGTAAGATGTCAAAAGGGGGATATTTTTTAAAGATGGATCCCGTCGCCCATGCTATGAAATTTGTGATTAAAAATTTTAAAAAATGGGAACCGATTTTTTTTGATGTGGTGGTGAAATGTATGGATAGCACCATAGACAGAAAGGTATTAATGGAAATCGATGGTCAGGATCTTGGCGACCCGATTAAAGATTTTGCTCGTGATTTAATGACAGTACCCTATATATTTGTCCGTTTTTTAAGTACTATGGTTCTGAATGATGAATCCGATATTGTTGAACACCGCAGTATCTCTAAAGTTGAATTTGAAAAGATCCAGGATATCGGCGCCAAGCTGGAAATCAACGAGACACCTGTTTTTAAATCATTTTGTGGGACATTTGAAGTGAAATAGGCTATAATTTCGAAATAGCTTGATAATATTTTTTAAACTTGCCTGTTTTACTTTAATGATCAATCGGGCTTCAAATTTTTTTTTCCTACTCATTTTTATTCTGACGACCATCAGCGTAGAAACGACTGGGCAAGATGAAGACAAGCCTGCTATCCCTCTGGATCATTTCTATGCGGAACCACAGGAAGGTGGAGCTTTCAGGAAAATTCTGGGAAAGCTGCATTTTAGCCTTGAGTTGGGCTATAGCAGAACATATTATAAACAAGACTTATCGGAGTTTGGAATACTACAGCGCTCAGACTCGTTGTTTATTTTTAGTCCTGAGTTAAATTCATCAGGTGGGAATCTGACCACAGGTTACGATTATTGGTTCAATTCTGCGAGCCAGCAGAGTAATGTTTCCTTTAGTAACGCTAATGACTTTTTGCTGGGTGGGGATAGTACTGATTTTAAATTTAAATCAGTTGGTACCGGTATTCCAATATCCGGCATGATTCACATCGAGATAGATAGATACAAAATTGGTGGAGGGTTCATGTTTGAGTATCACAGGGTAGGTGAGTTTAAGCCTTCTTCATTTGGCGATCGCATAAATACCTTTGAAGCAAACTTTACAAGTGCGCTATACAAAAAATATTTCATACTTCTGGGGGCTAAAATATACCGGTACGATGAATGGATGTTATCCGCAGATGCAAGAATAGGGGCTTATAGATTGGGCAAGAACTTTGACAATAATGTCATACAAAAAGGTGTTTTCGTAAACTTTGGGGCGACTATCGAGCGAGAGCTTTCCGAATATTTCTCAGCCTATGTCAGGCCATCATACGACTTTAAAAATTACACGCTTAACCTGCCGGAGTCTAGTTTGTCAGTTAATCACTCCCTTAACGCTCTGTATATCGGTATAGGCCTTAAGTACCGTATTCCCGAACATCCCAAGTGCTTCATAAAAAATTGTACCACTCAAATAAATCATCAACACGGTAATAGTAGAATTTACAGAAGCAGAATGCATCCGATCTATAAAAAGCAGAATCCTCATCATGGTGAGAACTATCCTAAGCCGGTAAAATACAAGCGCAAAAACAGGCGTAAACTGAACCCCTATTAACTAGGTTTTAATGCGCTGTTACTCAATAACTTAAAATACCCTCTGTATCTGTGAGTAGGGTCAGTTATTTTAACTTGTAAACTGCTTTAAAAAGGTGCCTATATTCTTTAAATTCGCATAATTTTTAAACAGGAGAAAGTAATAAATATAAATGGCAGACGAGGAAAATGGTAATGTGCCGAGCGAAGGAATAATACCAATTAACATAGAAGATGAAATGAGAGGCGCGTACATAGACTATTCTATGTCCGTCATTATTTCGAGGGCACTACCTGACGTACGCGACGGTCTGAAACCCGTTCATAGAAGGATATTATATGGTATGCTAGAGTTAGGTGTGAATTATAACAAGGCCTATAAAAAATCTGCCAGGATTGTAGGTGAGGTCTTGGGTAAGTATCACCCCCACGGTGATACTGCTGTTTATGATTCCATGGTTAGAATGGCCCAGGAATGGTCGCTTAGGTACATGCTGGTTGACGGACAGGGTAACTTTGGTAGTGTAGATGGAGATTCGCCAGCCGCTATGCGGTACACTGAAGCCAGACTTAAGCGAATAGCAGAAGAGATGTTGGCTGATATCAATAAAAATACTGTAGACTATCAGGCCAATTTTGACGATTCACTGAAAGAACCTACCGTGTTGCCCGGTAAGGTTCCTAATCTACTTTTAAACGGCGCTTCGGGTATAGCTGTGGGTATGGCTACGAATATGGCTCCCCATAACTTAACAGAAGTGGTGAATGGCGTCATTGCATATATAGATAACAACGATATATCTGTTGCTGACTTAATGAAGCACATTACTGCTCCCGATTTTCCGACAGGTGGGCTTATCTATGGCTATTCAGGTGTAAAAGATGCCTTTGAGACGGGTAGAGGCCGTGTTATAATGCGAGCCAAAGCAGATTTTCATACTACCAAAACAGGTAAGGAACAGATTATAGTGACAGAGATTCCCTACATGGTGAATAAGGCCAGTATGATAGAGAAAACGGCTGCTTTGATCAATGATAAAAAGATAGAAGGCATTTCTGATATACGTGATGAATCAGATCGCGATGGCCTAAGAATTGTATATGACCTTAAGAAGGACGCTATTCCAAATATTATACTTAACCATCTTTTTAAATATACTCAGCTTCAGTCTTCATTTGGTGTAAATAATGTGGCCCTGGTTAAGGGAAGACCGCAAACGCTGAACTTAAAGTATCTGATAAAGTATTTTGTCGAGCATCGTCATGAAGTGGTTATCCGTAGAACTCAGTACGAGCTGGATGAGGCGGAAAGAAGAGCGCACATATTAGAAGGTTATTTAATTGCGCTTGATAACCTTGATGAGGTGATAACTCTTATCAGAAACTCAAGAGATCCGGAGATTGCGAAGGCCGATTTGATGAGTTCCTTTAAGCTTAGCGAGATCCAAGCAAAGGCGATTCTTGAAATGCGCTTACAGCGCCTTACGGGTCTTGAAAGGGAAAAAATTGTTAAAGAATATGAAGAAGTAAAAACCTTAATCGCTGACTTAAAAGATATTCTTGAACGTGAAGACCGAAGGATGGAGATCATCAAAAATGAGCTTTTAGAGGTACAGGATAGATACGGCGATGAAAGAAGAACGGAGATTGTCCATAGCGCTGACGACCTGACTGTGGAAGATATGATCCCTGATGACGAGATGGTAATCACTATATCTCATGAGGGCTACATCAAGAGAACTCCGTTAGCTGATTACAGAACACAGAGCAGAGGTGGAGTAGGCTCCAGAGGTGTGATTACCAAGCAAGATGACTTTACTGAGCATCTGTTTGTAGCTACTGCCCACAATTACTTGTTAATCTTCACGGAGTTTGGTAAGCTATTTTGGAAGAAGGTATATGCCATTCCCGAAGGTACCAAAACTTCTAAGGGCAGAGCCATTCAAAACCTTATCAATATTGAATCAGGAGATACGGTGAGAGCGGTGATTAATGTACTTAACCTGAATGACGAGGAGTACATCAATAATAATTATGTGATGATGTGTACTGAAAATGGTACTATCAAGAAAACAACTCTTGAGGCTTACTCCAGGCCACGTCAAAACGGTATTAATGCGATAACCGTAAAAGACGGAGACCGGTTGTTAGAAGTGAAATTAACTAATGGCACCAACCATATTGTTATTGCTAAGAAGATGGGTAAAGCAATTCACTTCAACGAGTCTGATGTGAGGCCGATGGGTAGAATGGCATCAGGAGTTCGTGGTGTGACCCTGGAAGGTGATGAAGATAAGGTGGTCGGCATGGTATGTATCAGCCGTGACGACGCAAATTTATTGGTCGTGTCCGAGAAGGGCTACGGAAAAAGGTCGTTGATTGAAGATTACCGAATCACAAAACGAGGAGGTAAGGGAGTGAAAACAATTAACGTTACTGATAAGACCGGCAAGCTAGTTGCTATCAAAGAGGTTATTGATACGGATGACTTGATGATTATTAATAAGTCAGGTATCACTATTCGCATGGCTGTTGAAGACCTGCGTGTAATGGGCAGAGCTACACAAGGAGTAAAGCTCATCCGACTCAACGAGAATGACGAGATATCATCAGTTGAAAAGATAGAACGAATCGAAATAGACGAAGAAAGTAACGAAGAACCGGATTCTTCGGGTTCGGATAAAACTGAAGAAAAAGAATAACTTTGTAAAAACTTGAAACTACTATTATGAAGAAATTACTTGTTTTACTTATTGTCTTGGTCATTTGCGTTGATGGCTATAGCCAGAAAAAGCCAAAGATTAATCAGGCGGAAAAGCTTAGATCTGAAGGTAATCTAGGCGAAGCCAAAAATATAATTGATGCTGCCATCGAGTATGAAAAAACCAAAGAAGATGGCAAAACTTGGTATTACAGAGGGCTTATTTATGCTTCATTAGACACCACTGAAAATCCCGAATATCAGAATTTAGCGTCTAACCCATTACAGACCGCAATGGAAGCTTTTGCTAAAGCGGATGAACTTCAGAAGGGAAACTCCGAATATTATATCTCAGATGCAAATGGATTGCCGCAGCTCAAGACACAGCAGCTCAGTGCGCTATGGGGATTTTATTTAAATAGGGGTGTGGAAGAGTATCAGGCCGATAATAAAGAGGAGGCTCTCAGATGGTTGGATAAAACCAAAGTTGTACAGCCAAAAGACACTACGGGATATATTTACGCGGGTTCCATAGCGCTTTCAGCTAAAAATTACGAAGCCGCGGCAGAAAATTATTATACACTTATTAATGAGCTTGATTATCAATCTAAAGATACTTACAACTCGTTGATCTATATCGAAAGTTCTGTTAATAAAGATGATGCGAAAGCCGTAGAGTTGATCCGAAAAGCGAAGGAACTCTTCCCAGAAGATTTGGACTTCGCAAAATCTGAGGTTGCAGCTTTAATTAGAATGGGTAAGTCTGATGAAGCTAAAGTTGGACTTGAAGAAGCCATAAAGAAAGAACCAAGTAACGCTGCTCTGCATTTTCAGTTAGGCATTCTGGAAGAGGAGTTAGGAAATACAGAAGCGGCTAAAGCTGCTTATACCGAGTCAACCAAAGTAGATCCAAACTACTATAATTCAGCTTTTAACCTTGCCGTATTGTACTACAACGAGGCTGTAAACCTAATTACAGAGAAAAATAACTTAGGTATTACATCGGCTGAATTAAAAAAAGCAAAGGAAATGCAGGTTACTATAGATGATCGTTTGAAAAAGGCATTGCCCTACTGGGAAAAGATCCTTGAGTTAAAACCTGATGAGCGTACGGCGCTTGAGACTCTGCAGTATATATATATGCAGGAAAAGGAATACGACAAGGCAGAGGAAATAAAAGCTAAGCTTGAGGCGCTTGGTGGAGAAGAAGGTGGAGAGTAGAGTAGGTTTAAAATAAAGGATTGACCCGTCCAAAAATAGGTTGACGGTTTTTTTAGAATGAAGGGCTGGTGAAAAACAGCCCTTTTTTTGTTACCGCGATGATGACGATTTTATTGTAACTCCGGATTGCCCGCCGCTTCCAAAAGCCGACAATGAGTAAGTAAGAGAAAACATGAAATACCTGCTTAATGCATTAACCCGCTGATCCTGTATGTAGTTAAACGAACTATTCCTGTTTATTCCTTTATTCTGATCCAGAATATCAAAGACTGATAATTTAGCCGTTAGCCTCCTGAGTTTGCCAAAACTATTTGAAATTTCGGCTCGCCACAGAGGAATTTCCAGATCTTCATTAAATGCATCATCACCTTCAAAAATTCTGTAGTCTATAGAGGTGCTAAAATTCCATGTTTTAAGGAATTCAATACTTAAATCCGAATACAAAACCTTATTTAGAAAATCCTGATCCAGCTCACTGCCGTTAGAATACGTTGTACTATTAACTTCTAACTTACCGCCTACGGTGAGATCAAATAGGGCCTTTTTTCTATTTTCAAGACTTATGTCAACAGAATTTATCGATCTTTTGACGGTGTTTTTTTCCTCGTTGATAAACAGCTGACTTTGATTGTAAAATGTATTGCCAGTAATGTTGATCTTGGCGCCTATGGATTTTAATGGAGTAGAAAAAGATAAATAGCCAATGGTCTGGTATTCTTCCCCAATATTTATTGGCTCTACTTCCTGCTGTAATTGATCGTCAATTTTGGTAGAATTAGTTATTCTGTTCTCAGTAATTGTTCCTCTTAAGCTTACAAAAAGACTTGTAAAACTGAAGCTGTCAAAGAGAGTGTAGTTAAGTCTTCCATTGTGCGAATATTCTGGCCTAAGCTCAGGGTTACCCCGATAAATTACAAGTGGATTGCTATTATCAACAACCGGTTGCAATTGTCTCAACGAAGGCTCTTGTACACCTGTTGAGTAATTAAAGGAAAGTCGATTAGAACTGGCAAATTTATATTGCCATTGAAGCGATGGAAGAACGTTTTGAAAAGAATTGGATATTTTTTGATCACTGGTAGTAACTGTGCCATCTAATTGAGCATTCTGTGCTTTCACGCCTACATTTAGTGTGGTTTTCTTTGTAGTAACTAAGAAGTTGGCTCCGGGCCTGTCATAAGTATAGTCTCTAATGAAGGAATTGCTCAGCGTTTCGTTGGGATTGAGGTTTCCATTATCGTCTATGTCATAAAATTTTCGTTGCTGATCATCATTGAAATTTTGCCGGGAATAGTTGAATTGAAGAAATCGACCCTTCCCAAGAGGCTCTGTATAGTTAACGCTTCCTTGGTAATTAAATGCATCATTTGAATCTTCTTGTTGTTGATTAAGCATTTCAACTCTAGGCGTAACTTCAGTAAAAAACCTGTTGTCGCTCATCAGAAGACTTATCCCGTCTCCTGAGTTAAGTGTAGTGTTAAATCTTGCTGTAAAAGACCTTCCTTTCTTCTTAAAACGCCTTCTGTATAAAATGCTGCCCGTAAAATTCAAACCGTCTCTTTCATTTTCATTTAATGTAAGTCTGCTATTTTGAATGACTCCTTCAGGGTTAAATGTCAGGGAATTATTGCTTGAATTCAGGTTTGAAGTGTTGTAGCCGATGTTACTTCTTAACGTTATATCTTCGCCTTTTTTTAAGGTGTGTTTGAGCTTAATGTTTGCTCTATGATCATAGTTTCTGGTTTTACTGGAAGTGGTATCACCGCTATCAAAGGTTTCATCATTTAAAAAGTTAATTCGAAAAGACTCCCGCAAAAGTCGGTTAGATACACCGTTGTAGAAATAATTAAGGCTTAGTTCAGTCGCTTTATTAAAATCATAATTGAAGTTAATACCCCCTGAATAGCTTGTGTTTATACCATTTTGCTGTCCATTAGTTCCTAGAGCATTTTGATCCTGATTAACCCCAAAACTTTCATTCGAACCGGACATCATATTCCCCAGTCCACCACTAAAATTCATGTAATCCTGAAATGTGAAATTTTGTTCGTTGGTATTGTTAGATGCTGCCAATACCGATAGTTGCATTTTTTTGGTAAACCGATTAACGTTCCCCTTGGTGACATATCTCTCATCAGATCCATACCCACCTGTCACTTTTCCAAAGTACCCTTTCTTTTTATCTTCTTTCAAAGCCAGGTTTATGGTTTTGTTACGCTCACCATCATCAACACCGGTAAACTCAGCCATTTCCGATAGTTTATCGAATACCTGCACCTTGTTAACTACGTCAGCCGGTAGGTTTTTGGTGGCAATTTTAGGGTCGTCACCAAAGAACTCCTTGCCATCTACCAATACCTTATTTACGTCCTCACCATGAGCTTTTATATTACCGTCCTGGTCTACCTCCACTCCCGGTAATTTCTTGAGCAATTCTTCCACCGTGGCATTGGGCTTCGTTTTAAAGGCAGCTGAGTTATACTCTACTGTGTCCCCATTGATGAGAATAGGGATTCTGTCGGCAGTAACTGAAATCCCATCGAGCAATGTACTATTCTCGTTGAGTTGAATATCACCCAAATCATTTTTGTCGGCTCCAATTCTTTGAATTCTTGATAGTGTTTGAAAACCAACATAAGAAACCTGCAAAATGTATTCATCTGATTTC
Source organism: uncultured Flammeovirgaceae bacterium (assembly GCA_937899105.1). Lineage (GTDB taxonomy): Bacteria > Bacteroidota > Bacteroidia > Cytophagales > Cyclobacteriaceae > Fulvivirga. The sequence goes on from CALBPF010000065.1 coordinate 17,541, forward strand.
ACCCTGCCCATTTGAAACTCGCCTTTGTTATTGGTGATCGCAAAATTTTGCAGTACCGAATCTTGCTTGTTGAGAAGTACAACCGATGCCGAGGGTAGGCCAATCCTAGTTGAGTCTACGATTCTGCCCCTAATATCAACATTTTGCGATTGGGCGACGAATGGTAAAAGCAGGATAATCGCAAGTAGGCATCTCATACTAGTTACGCTGAATGAATACACGCGTTCCATTGCCCGAGCCTCCGTACTGCTCTTGCATTTCTTTCATTTTTTCTTCCTGGATTTTTACAAATTGCTCTCTGTTAACCTTTTTGCCTTTTACCGGAGGTGTAATTACATTGGTTACGTCAGCGCTGAGATCTATTTTTATTGCTGTAACCACCGCCTCACCAGCATCTCTGTTTGTCTCCAGTATTAAGCCTGGCAGCCCCCCGTAGTTTGCCGGTCCGCTGGATACTGGAATTTGTGGTGTAAACCAGGCTTCGATCGCGCTGCTATCTCTTTGGGTAGTTGCTTTTTGACATAGGTATCCAAGTATTTCTTTCTGTTCTCCGGTAATTTTCCATGCTCGTTTTTCAGCATCATCGGAAATCAGAAAAATCCGATCCATGAAATCTCGCTTTTCAACTACTTTACCAGAGGCAAAATTTTGATAGACTACATTCTCCGGCCTGTTAAGAATAATCTGGACATCGGTATTGCCACTTTGATTGGAGATGTTTTCATCTCCTTGGTTGTTATCCAGGTTCTTGAAGATGGAATGTTCTTCGTTAAAGTAGAGTGCCTTTTGAGTACTCCGGGATGAAGGGATCATTGATTTTAATTCCTCATCCATTGGCGAGTCATCGCCAAAGTCTATTTTGAATTGAATTTTTTCTTCATAGACAACACTTCCGGAATTCTGAGCCAGGAGTATAGCGGGTATAGTTAATAAAAATATGAGTATAAGACTTTTCATAGCATATCGATTGATTAAATAATTGTTACCCAAGGATACGCTCAACGAAAGTGAAGGAAGGTATTGAATGTTTTAAAACATGTTAACGAGAAGTTAAAAGATGTTAACGACTCTTATTGGAGAACTGGCAGATGGATTAGTTGCTGTCGTGAGGTGTGCAGGAGACCCGAGCTAAGAACTCATTTTACTTAAACAAAAATCCCACCTCAGGCACTCAGAGGTGGGACGAATACATGCAAAAAATTGAGATGTTTTCTGATCAGATCTTATTTCAAAGAGGCGATAAGATCTTCATTTCTTTTGATATAGCCAAAATCACCGTTGGCAAAATTAGCAGCCAATTCCTTTGATTGGTTGGCTGTAGCAATTGCCTCTTTTTTATTCCCCATTTTAGCGAGAATCTGCGCTTTGACATGAAGGTTCCAAAATTGCTTTGAATTTTCTCCCACTGCTAAATACATATTGATCCATTCCAAAGCTTTATCCAAGTCCTTGTCAGCAGAATAGTAATAATTAGCAGCTGCTAGGTAGTTTCCAGGATTTACCTGAGTTTTAGCCTCTATGTCCGCCATAACGGTTTCATCAAATGAAACTTTAATGGGTACCTTAACTGAAACATCTGCCCAGGAAAGTTCTATATGCGCGCTTGTATTATCTTCACTGATATCTGTTATTGCATAGGTTAATGTTTCTACGGGAGAAGCTAACTTAGTCACCTTTGCCGAAGTTGAAAGTACCTCTTTAGCCTCATCATAGGCAGGTACATTACCTCCAAGACTCAAATCAGAATATAGCTTAAACTCAAAGGCATCCTTACCAGGTGTAGCAAAAATTAAGTACTCACCTGCTTTTACACTGGTGCCTGCAATTTCCACGTCTGTACTCAGTGTAAGCTTTGAGCCTGAATTGGCTCCGGCCCTCCATAGAACGCCATAAGGTTGCAGGTATTCGGATCCTTCACCAAATATCTTCCGGCCTTTAACTTTAGGCCTGAAATAATCAATGGTTACATCCGTAAGGCCGACTTTGCTATACACTGATCCCGCAGGACTAGGTTGCGGAATGGTAATTTGAGCATTAGCACTCCATAAAGCACAAGATACAAAACCAGCTAGTAATAGTATTTTTTTCATTGAGTAAAAAGATTGGTTAAACATTGAAAAACGAAATTATAAGATATTTGTTGGAAGTTGGCGACAATCGAATAAAACATCATGACGGATAACAATAACCGAAGGCTAGGCGCTGATTTTTATATTAATACTAATGTGTGTGAAGTAGCAAAAAACTTACTAGGTAAGACGCTTATTTCTCAGATAGATGGTGTTCGCACCTCTGGCATAATAGTAGAAACGGAAGCTTATTCTTATAAGGAAAAAGCCTGTCATGCTTATATGAATAGAAATACCAAGCGAACCTATGTTCTATTCGGAGAAGGTGGTATGGCTTATGTATATCTATGCTATGGTATTCATAAGTTACTGAATATAGTCACCAACGTAGAAGGTACGGCAGAAGCCGTGCTGATTAGGGCTATAGAACCACAAGAAGGTATTGAGTTTATGATTCAGCGCAGAGGACTATTAAAAAAAGGCTATAACCTGACTTCAGGCCCGGGGAAGCTTAGTCAGGCGTTAGGCATTACAATGAAGCAGAACAACACCACCCTATTTGGCGATCAATTGTGGATAGAGGATGGCAAGACAAATAGGGCTGAAATAGAAGCCTCGCCCAGGATTGGTGTGGCATATGCAGAAGAGGACGCACTACTGCCTTGGAGATTTAGTTATTTGAATAATCCGTGGGTCTCGAAAGGCAATAATAGATATTAAGATGTCTTAAGTTCTTGATTATATTTGCATTAAATGAATAAAATCCTTTGCTCTGTAGACTTTTCCGATGCCTCTATTAACGCGTTGGAATTTGCTGCTGCCATCGCTAAAAAATACCATTCAAAGATTACATTAATAAATGTATTTACAGAAAGTGACTTTAATCGTATAGTGGGGACTGAGGCGCTTGGAAAGTCATTCAAAGAACTAATGGCTATGGCTTCGTCAAGACTTGCAGCGCTTGCCAAGGTGATCTCAGAATCTCGAGAAGGAGAGCCCATTGACTGTAACTATCGCATTGAGCTAGGAGAGTTAACAGATCAGATTAAGACATTGGTCAAAGAGGAGTACTACGACTACATAGTAATGGGAACCAGGGGAGTCAGTAGAACCAATGGTATTTATTTTGGCAGTCAAACCGAAGAAGTGATTGAAAAAGTTAATACTCCGATTCTTTGTATCCCCGAGTCTGCTACGTTCAACGGATTTAAGAATTTGGTTTATGCCTCTGACTATGCAGAAGAAGATAAGGTAGCCATACAAGATGTTGTTTCATTCGCCACTTTCTTTGATTCAAGGATCAGTGTGCTTCATATCAACCAGGATGAGAGGGATATTGAATACAAATTATATGTAGAAGAACTAAATAGTTTTATACAGTATTCTAAAATTGGTTTTGTAAACAAAGAGTTCAAAGGCGCTATTGGCTTAGCAATAAATGAATACATGCAAACGGAAAAGGCTGACCTACTTGTTGTTTATAAACAGCATAGGAACTTTGTTTCCAGTATCTTTCATAAAAGCCTAACCAAAACACTGGCGTTTTCGACAGATAAACCCCTATTGGTGCTAAAACTTGAAGCATAATACGACTACGGCATTTTCGTTAGCTTGTCAAATGTGTAAACCTATTTGCTTACTACTTATTCTTTGTTTTTCGACCGTTCAGTCGCTGTCACAAAATATTGTGACCCCTGAGAATGTGAATAGTGCATATGATGAACAAAATCCAATTTTGGATACTGAAAACGGTATTTTATATTTTACAAGAAGTAAACATCCTGAAAATGAGGGGGGACGTTTTGATGAAGGGGACATCTGGTTCAGCGTTAAACAAAGCACAGGTTGGTCGCTTCCTGAGAATGCGAGGGGCCTTAATAATAGCGCCTGGAACAGCGTGGTAGGACTCACATCTAAGGGCGATTTAATACTTTACGGTCACTATCAAGATGGTAAGCCGGCCAAAACCCAAGGTCTGTCGATAGCCCTCAAAAGAAAGGGTTCATTTGGTAAACCCGAAAATATTGACATTCCGTATTTTAGAAATACGTCAAAGATATTTGGCGGTAGTATTTCGGAAAATGGAGAAGTATTGGCGCTTTCAATGGAAAGTTATGACTCCAAAGGCACAGAAGATATATATGTGTCTCTAAAGAAAGATGGCCGTTGGTCAGAGCCCAGAAACCTTGGTGACGATATCAATTCAAGATTTCAGGAGTTTAGTCCATATATCAACAGAACGTTGGACACGTTGTATTTCTCATCCAATGGTCATGGAGGAAGAGGAAGTGCGGACGTTTTCATGTCGGTGAGATTGGATGATTCATGGATGAGGTGGTCAGAGCCACAAGCTTTGGAAGCCATTAATACTACGGGGAAAGAAACGGGCTATCGCAAGTATCCGGGCTTTTCCTTATTTACCTCCACACTTAATAGTGATGGATTTGGAGATATAAAATTTCATATTGACAATCTTAATGACTCCACATTTACCCATTTGGAACAGCAAGATTCTATAGACTTGGTGAGTCTCATAGAAGTTAGCAGGGAAGATATTGCCATGAATTCGAATTTCTTCACTCTATACGGCAATGTCAAGGATCAAAAATCAGGGAGTATCATAACGGCTACACTTCATGTGAGCATGAAAGAGAACGACTTTGAAAAAAGTGTTGTAACAGATCAGCCCGGGCGACGGTATTCACTTTCAATCCCTTCAGCGGGCATTTATAAAATAAAGGTTACTGCTCCTAACTACATAGCTCACCAGGAAGAGCTTGAAGTGTTCAGTGCAGAACTGAAGCTTTTACAAAAAGATTTTGCTCTTCAGGAAATTGAAGTTGGCGCCAGAGTAAATCTGGATAACGTACTATTTGAACAGTCCAAGCCGATAATTATTCCAAGCTCCTATGAGCAATTAAATCTGGTGGTGGCACTGCTTAGAGACAATCCATCTATTAAAATCAGGCTGGAAGGACATACTGATAACAGGGGGGATGCAAAACAGAACCTAAAACTTTCCAAAGAGCGTGTTGAAGCCGTGAAAACCTATTTAGTAAAGCGTGGAGTGGCTAAAAAGAGGGTAAGTGGTAAGGGGTTTGGAGGATCTAAACCAATTGCAGATAATTCCAAGTTAGAAACACGTAAATTAAACAGACGTGTCGAGTTTATAATTTTGAAAGATTAAGAGCTACCAAACACCAGTTTTATCAGAATCGCTCATTATCATTCTCAAGGATTTAATTGATGGATTATGAGAACGTACCTTTTAGTTTACCTTTTATTCGGTTTTTTCAAGATACCGCTCTTTGGCCAGGATAATATTGATGATCATATCAATTATATCCGCAAGGTTTTTAAAGAAACCAACCAACTATGCGAAACTATTTCACCGGCTTACTACCGGTCCGATACACTGGGTTCAAAAGGGCCAATAGAATTCAGGGAGTGGGAATATAACAACCGCGTAATTAAGTTTCAACTGACCGAATATCAAGACGCAGACAGGAAAGTAAGCGACTTTTATTTCGGTGAAGGAGGCTTGATATTCGCGTTTACGCGCAATTTCCTGAGAGATGAGTTTGGAACCCCTTATGTTCATGAGAATAGATATTATTTTAAAGATGACGACACCCTAATTCGCTGGCTTGACGAAGATAAAAAGGAGGTAAATCCTAATAGTTCTGGTTTCTACCAACGAGGCAGCGACATTTGGTCTGATATGAACTGGTCCGATGAGGCATTTTTTATGTTCGCCGGGAGCAAGAAAAAAGATTCGAATCTTAAAGATGACCTTACCATTCACTCTGAAAACTTTTATGGAATTGTGCTGGGCAGACCGGTAAGCGATTTTTTTGGCCAGCTAAAAAAAGGAATGTTGGAAACAGGTGAAGGTAGCTTTAAGGTTTACTATATACAATCGAGCAGCGGCGAAGAATTAGGATACCTTTTAGAAGATGAAAAAGATCAAACCATTGAATCTATTGTGGTTACTTCGTCTCTTTATTCCACACAACAGGGCATCAAGGTAGGCTCTACCTACGAGCAAGTAAAAGAGTCATTTCCTGAACTGAAAATGGTCCGTTCTGAAATAGAAAGCCGACTGTTTGCACGCTCAGGAAATTTTACTTTTTTCTTTGATGGCTATGAATTGAATGATCCTGGCAAAATCAGTTCGATAACTATTAGCCGTTAATTCTGATTAAGCTCTTCTCTAGAGGTAAGGATTATTCAAATGGATGACCTATCCTAAATTAAGTTAAT
>CALBPF010000066.1 GCA_937899105.1 uncultured Flammeovirgaceae bacterium
GCACACAAGCACGTTTGTTACGTGTTCTTGATAACGGTGAATTCATTAAGGTGGGTTCATCAAAAGTCCAGAAAACTGATGTTCGGGTTGTGGCAGCAACTAATGTCAATCTTATGAAATCAGTGGAAGATGGCAAGTTTCGTGAAGACCTATACTACAGATTAAGTACGGTACCTATATATGTCCCCCCACTTAGAGACAGAGGTAAAGATATAGACCTTCTTTTTAGAAAGTTCGCCTCGGACTTTGCAGAAAAATACCGTGTGCGGCCCATATCTTTGACCGAAGACGCCAGAGAAATACTACTCAAATATCGATTCCCCGGGAATATAAGACAGCTGAAAAATCTGGTTGAGCAAATGTCCGTATTATCTCCAGATGAGAAAATGATGGATGTTGAAAAACTTAAGGCGTACCTGCCAAAAGACAGTAATCAGCTACCAACACTCTATAAGGACCCTTCAGGATCACAAGAACATGTATCAGAACGAGACTTACTTTACAAAGTGCTCTTTGATATGAAAAAAGATATGAACGATCTTAAGAAAATTGTTCTTGATCTGGCACAAGGTGAAACTGCTAGTAAGGATATTCTTGAGGATCATAGCAATCTATTTAAAGACGTTTCAGATATTGATGAAGTAATTCCTCCTATTACGAACCCTGAACCAGTGCTATTGGATATTAACGGCAGCGCTACTGACTACCAACATGACGATTCCGATGTTCAAGACATTGTTCATGAAACTGAGGAAGAAGAACTTTCGCTGGAAAAGATAGAGCGTGAGTTAATAATAAAAGCCCTGAAAAAGAATAAGAATAAGAGAAAGTACGCCGCTCAGGATCTCGGGATTTCGGAACGAACTTTGTACAGAAAAATAAAACAGTACGAACTTGAAGACCTCTAAAATACTATTATCATATATCGGAGTAGTTCTTTTTCTAACCGGATGTGGTGTATACTCGTTCACCGGTGTCGCCATAACAGCAGAAACTATTTCTATCAAGAACTTTTATAATGATGCTGATGGTGGGCCTCCTGACATGGCACAAACATTTACTAATCAGCTTACCGATTATTTTCAGCGGAATACTAATTTAACGCAGGTCGAAGAAAAAGGTGAATTGCAAATAGAAGGTGTAGTGACCAATTATCGTTTGACCCCCGTAGCTCCAACTGCAACTGGTACAGATGATGTTGGAGATGCAGCAGCATTAACAAGACTTACGATAACCGTCAGTGTTTCTTATGTAAATACCACTGATGAAAATTTTAGTTTTGAGAATAAGACGTTTTCATTTTTTGAAGATTTCGATAATGAACTGAATATTACAGCCATCGAAGCCGATCTACTTACCAGAATCTTTGACCAGATAATTTTAGACATATTCAATGCTACGGTTGCCAATTGGTAATATTTGATATATTTTTACTTACTATCATCTAAAAAGTCGGCAAAAACATTTGTTTTGAATAAGCAAAAATTTAGACAAGTTGTAAGTAATTATCGTGACCTTTCCGTTCAAGATCGCATTGATCTCCACGATCTGGTAAAGGATCATCCTTACAGTCAGATATTACATACGTTAGTGGCAAAAGCAAATCACGATGCTAAGACAGACATTGTGAGGCAGTCCCTTAACTATGCAGCTATGTACGCTTCTGACAGATCAGTTCTGAAGGATATAATTCAAAGCGAACGGGAGATAAAGGAGCATACGAAGGTTAAGCGCTCAAAGAACCTCTATGAACCAGGCAACAAGAAAAATGAGATTTCACAACCTCAAGAAGAAAGCGGAAATGATATTATACCAGTTAAAAAAGGTAAGGGAGTAACAGTAGATACTAATGAACTATTAAATTCTTCAGATGATCTTATAAAAGAGGTATGGAAAGATCTGGCGGACCTTAAAAAGAGTAAAGCTAATTACATGGCTCATGCGTTATCATCTTCTGAAAACCCACAAAAAACGACATCTGTTAGAAAAGTACCTTCAAGATCAACTACAACTACCAATAAATCTAGCTCCACAGCAAAAAGCAAATCTTCTGCGACTCAAGCCAGTACCGTCAAATCGAGTTCAAAAAAGAAGCAAACACCGGCCAAAACCGATTCTAAGGTTGCTAAAGCTAAAGCATCACCTACAGTAACCAAATCCAAGTCGACTGGTGAAAAGGATACCAGCGCCAAATCGTCTGAAGCCACAAATACACCAGCGCTCCAGAAAAAAAACTCCAAAACGACGGCAAAACAAAGTAATAAAAAGATCACTACTACAAAAAAAAAAGTACTAACGGAAAAGCTCAGCCCCGAAAGTCAAAGTGAACTAATTGAAAGATTTATTGATAAAGAGCCAAGAATATCGGCAAAGACAATAAAAGCTACGGAAGCCGATCAAACTGATCTATCGGAAAAAAGTACGGTTTACAGCGAAGATCTAATTTCTGAGAATCTAGCCCAAATACTCTTAGCTCAGGGTAAAAAAGAAAAGGCTGTGGACATATACAAAAAATTGATTTGGAAGTTTCCTCAAAAAAAGAGTTACTTTGCAGCTCAAATCGAGGAAATACAAAGGTAATCACATGTTTACATTAATATTAAGCTTAATAATTCTGGCAAGTGTTCTTTTAGTTTTGGTAATATTAGCTCAAAATTCCAAAGGCGGAGGTCTTACTAGCCAGTTCGGTGGCTCAGGAGCAAGCAATATGATCGGTGTAAAAAAGACAGGCGACCTATTAGAGAAACTTACATGGGGCCTTATAATCACCGTATTTGTACTTAGTATGGGTACGAGCTTAATTGACCAGGAAAGAACAGGACCTACTGATGAATTTATAGAGCGTGCTAACGAGTCGCAAACAGCTCCTTCATTAGACCTTGGAAATATAGAAGGTTCTGACAGCGAAGCTACTCCAGCCGAGGACGCTGATGATAATGGATTAGGAGAAGATCTCGGCAACGACGAAGAAGAAGATACTGAGAATTAGTAAATGATTTACTTTAAAATAAAAAGGGTCAATTTCTATACGAAATTGACCCTTTTTATGTAGAACTTACATATCTGACTAAAAGTCGCTTTGCTACAGGAATCAAAGTAGCGTTTAAAGGAAATGCGAATTGCGACTCAACCGCAAATGTAGCCGGGTTTGGCAAATCTCTAAACTTTTTTATTAACTTTCGCTTTAAGCCCTCATACGTCACGCCAATGCCTTTTTTCATTTGATCTACCCGTTGAACATGAATGCCCCTGTAGCTTTCTTGAGGTTGTTCAAACAGTGTGACCTGATAGCGAAAAATGTCAGTTTCTCTTTTTTGTGGTACGGCTATAAAAAAGTAGCCCTCATCCACGTAAAGTGGCATTAGTCCTACAGGCAATAATTCGCAATTACTTTCAACAAAGTCATAAATCTCTTTACCCTCTTCAAGTACACTTTTAACCTGTGGCAGAGAATACTCAATAATATCGCCGAGCTCTTTCATCACGTCGTCATCTTTTACCATCTCTTTATAAATCAATTCAAGTCGTTTTCTATCTATTCCAGCCATCTCATTAGGAAATTGATCCGACAACAAACTTTTATTCTTTTTAATCTGTAACAGGTTATTATAATGAAATACCAATTCTCCTAATGAAGGATAAAGTTCGGTTTGCCCAAATGCATTTCTTACCGATTTTAAATACGCCAACAATATATAACGCTTATATTCAGCATCTATCAATCCATCAGTCACCCAATCTTGTCTTAATTTCTCCATAGTCATTCATTTAAAATTCAAACTGACAATGTGCCATGGTTACATGACGGCAAAAATGTCAGTTCAAAAAACGTTTCAAACGATTGTAAGCATTAATGCTGCCAAAATATCAGACCTTATTACATCCAACTGAGTTGGCACAAATACTGATAACAAGAGCTGCATAACATTCAATTAAGTTTAACTTAAAAATTAAATAGTAAAATGTCAAAAGTAAAAATTCAACCACTTGCAGACAGAGTTCTTGTTGAAGCTGCTGCAGCTGAAGAAAAAACAGCTTCCGGTATCATTATTCCGGACACAGCAAAAGAAAAGCCTCAAAAGGGTAAAGTAGTAGCTGTGGGCACAGGTAAGAAAGATGAGCCTTTGACCGTAAAAGCAGGAGATGAAATACTTTACGGCAAGTACGCTGGTACCGAAATAACTGTAGACGGCCAGGAGTATCTTATCATGAGAGAATCAGATATTTTCGCTATCGTTTAATTCAATCCCACTATTAACCAAATCGTAAAACAAAAGAAAAATGGCTAAAGAAATATTATTTGATACTTCTGCAAGAGACGCATTAAAAAAAGGTGTTGACACACTAGCTGATGCAGTAAAAGTAACTTTAGGTCCTAAAGGACGCAACGTAATACTTGATAAAAAATTTGGAGCGCCAACCGTAACTAAAGATGGTGTTTCCGTGGCAAAAGATGTTGAGCTTGCTGAGCCAATTGAAAATATGGGAGCGCAACTGGTTAAAGAGGTAGCTTCTAAAACTGCTGATGATGCAGGTGATGGAACTACAACTGCGACAGTTCTTGCTCAATCTATTTTCGCTCACGGCATCAAAAACGTAGCTGCCGGTGCAAACCCTATGGACCTGAAAAGAGGTATCGACAAGGCTGTAGCGGCGGTTGTTGGGGACCTAAATAAGCAGTCCAAAAAAATAAAAGAGTCAAACGAGATAGCGCAAGTAGGAACAATTTCTGCAAATAACGACGAGGAAATCGGTAATATGATTGCTGCTGCCATGGACAAAGTGGGCAAAGATGGCGTAATCACTGTAGAAGAAGCAAAAGGAACAGAAACTGAGGTTAAAACTGTAGAAGGTATGCAGTTTGACAGAGGATACCTCTCTCCCTATTTTGTAACCAACGCAGATAAAATGGAAGCTGAGCTTGAAAGCCCTTATATTCTTATTTATGATAAAAAGATATCTGCTATGAAAGAGCTTCTTCCTATTTTGGAAGCTACGGCTCAAACTGGTAAGCCGCTTTTAATTATTGCTGAAGATGTTGACGGTGAAGCGCTTGCAACACTTGTGGTTAACAAAATCAGGGGTTCATTAAAAATCGCTGCTGTTAAAGCTCCGGGTTTCGGTGACAGAAGAAAAGCAATGTTAGAAGATATAGCCATTCTTACAGGTGGAACGGTAATTTCTGAAGAAAGAGGTTATAAGCTGGAAAGCGCTACCATCGACTACCTAGGCACTGCAGAGAAAGTTAACATAGATAAGGACAATACAACCATCGTTAATGGCGCCGGTAAAAAAGCTGATATCACAGCAAGAGTTAACCAGATCAAAGCTCAGATTGAGACTACCACTTCCGACTACGACAAAGAAAAACTCCAGGAGAGATTAGCTAAGCTTTCAGGCGGTGTCGCTATTCTTTACATTGGAGCCGCTACAGAAGTAGAAATGAAAGAGAAAAAAGATAGAGTTGACGATGCACTGCATGCAACGCGCGCCGCCGTTCAGGAAGGTGTTGTTGCCGGTGGCGGTGTTGCATTAATTCGCGCAATCGCCGCTCTTGATAAGGTAGATACATCTAACGATGATCAAGAAACAGGAATAAATATCGTAAGAGCTGCTCTTGAATCTCCATTAAGAACTATCGTGGAAAATTCAGGTGTTGAAGGTTCTGTGATTGTCCATAATGTAATGGAAGGCAAAAAAGATTACGGGGACAATGCTCGTGACAATAAATACGAGAATATGATTGCTGCGGGTGTAATCGATCCTACGAAAGTAACTCGATTAGCGCTTGAAAATGCTGCTTCTATCGCTGGACTATTATTAACTACAGAAGCCGTAGTTGCAGATATTCCAGAAGAGGAAAAGGCGCCTCCAATGCCAGCAGGTGGCGGAATGCCTGGTATGATGTAACCTTCATACGAGTGATGAAAATAGAAAGCCATCTATCTATTGATAGGTGGCTTTTTTAATGTGTTCTTATAAAATCAAAATAGCTGGCAACTTTTCTTCAATATCACTTTACAGCAATAAGTTCAATAGGAACTTTAACAATTTTCTTAAAATCGGCTCCCGACTCCTGCATATCCTCATCTTCCTCTTCATAAAACCAAGAAATACGTACGTCGGAGTTGCTGCTCACCCGTTCCATTTTTCTAAAAATCTCGATAAGGCATTTTGAAGAACTTGTATTAAAATACTCTAAATTCACTATCAGGTGAGTTGATACCGCAGGGTTCAAAATATATTCCTCGAACTTAGTCATTAAGGACTTATAAAATTCTATTGAATTTTCGGGAATAGATCTGCCGGAAATTTCAAACAAGCCATTTTTGAAATCAAAGCTTAATTTTGGAGTTTTTGGGGTCGGCTCTAAACTGTAGTTTTCCATATTCAAATATTGATGGAGATTTCTAATGTAAAGAAATAAGTATTATCATCAATTTTATCAAGCGTATATGTTAGTGGGGAATCGGATTTTCTAGCGATATCAATAAAGCCTAAACCCGCTCCACCACTATTAGAAACTGACCCATAATCCAAAACGCTGCGATAAAGATTTCCCAAATCTTCTTTTGGAATTGTATTTACCATCTTGATCCTTGACTCTATACCATCGATATCAGATTTCAAAATGTAATTGCCAGCTTGAAAAAGCAATTTATCAGTTCGCTTTTGTGCGATTATAAAAACTTCTCTGCTTTCGGTACTATCGCAAGCTCTGCAATGGTAGAATTTCAAATTTTGGGCAGACTCTACAAGAATATTTATCAATCGCTTTTTTAATCGTAGATTGTCAGCTAATATTCTTTCAGCGAAAGTTATCATGTTGTCAATATCTATCTTATCAACATCTCCTACGAACCCAAAAATGTAGGCGCCGAAATCATTAAGATCATTATACTTCTTATAAATATCAAACAAGCTGACTCTATTAAGCGTCAAAATAAGCAAATGTAAAACTAGCAATGAATGTTTACACTAAATTAGATGAGGTACCCAATTCATTTTGAATTATCTGGTTAATAATATTAGGTTTGTGCGATTGTAATAAAATCAATTCTATGATCTACCTCATCGTTACCATTACCTATCTTCTTATCCTGGTTGGAATCATTGTCTATAAAAGTAAGTCAGTAAAAACCGAGGAAGACTTTGTTGTTGCAGGTAGAGGCGTCCCGGTTTACCTATTGGTAGGAACGCTGGTTTGCACCTGGATTGGTTCAGGCAGTTTGTTTGGTACAGCCGGGCTCACTTTTCGCTCAGGCTTCTCGGAGCTCTGGTTCTCAGCTGGAGCCTGGATAGGAATTATTTTAGTTTATTTTATCGCTGCCAGAGTTCGGAAAATTGCTAAGTACTCATTAACCGATCTGCTAGAAACTCGCTATAATAAAACTGCTCGTTTGCTTGGTACAATAACCATTATTGTGGCGTATATGATTATTGCAGGTTATCAGTTTAAAGGCGGTGGTCGCTTTTTGAATATCTTGACTGAAGGAGCAATAAATCCTGCAACAGGTATGCTTCTTTCCTGTATAGTTATCATAACTTTCACAGCGTTGGCCGGAATGGTATCTATTGTATCCATAGACGTGTTCAATGGTGTAATCATGATTATAGCGATGATTTTAGTGCTACCATTTGCAGTGGAAGCCAAAGGAGGTTTGGATTCCGTGATTTCAACTATCGAAGCCAAAAACCCTGACTATCTATCCGTTTTTGAAGGGCACGATACAACGTGGATGATAGGTATTATGTTGCCTACTTTCCTACTGCTAATGAGTGAAAGTAGTGTATATCAAAAATTTTCATCTGCTAAGGACGCTCAGTCCGCTAAAAAGGCGGTTTTCTGGATGTTTGTTGGCGTTGTATTCATCGAGTTACTTATGTGCACCGTGGCGGTTGTTGGCTATAGTCTTTACGCTGAGGATGCCCGATTCTTTTTGGCAGACGGTGTGACTATAAACAAAGGGATGTCAGAAGAAATCATTCTAAGGATCGGTTTTGAACAAGTACCGGCCTTTGTGGGATCTCTCTTGTTTGCGGCAGGTGTGGCTATCATACTTTCAACAGGCAACACATTTCTAATGGTCACTTCCACGAATGTCACACGAGACTTAATACAGCCCTATTTTTATAAAGATGCGTCTTCTAGTCAATTGCTATGGATACAAAGGATAGCTATCGTCATTATTGGTGTGTTGGCTTATTCCTTTATGTTCCTTTCAGATTCCATTCTAGACCTCGCCCTCCTCTCTTACACTATGATTGGTGCGTCATTGGCGCCTGTGTTGTTGGCTTCTTTCTTTTGGAAACGTGTAACTACGGCCGGAGGTGTATCCTCCATTATAGCAGGTATGTCCTACCCTGTCTTGAATAAAATATTACTTGATACTGAGACTTCTTTTGAGCTGTTTAGCATCACCTTCCCGGTGGAGACCGATTATATCGCTATACCTTCATTAATTCTCAGCTTAACTGCGCTTATTGTCGTTAGCTTGCTCACTCCAAAACCGGATGAAGCAAAATGGAAGCCTTTCTTTGATGAATAGTACGATTTCCGATATCAAAGTTCATCACACCAGGTTTGAGTCACTTCAGGAACTTTACGCTTCATAGCGTTGGAATTACAGGATTATATAATAGAATTAACACCGATTGCAAGGACCAAAGCCGACTTGATTGCTTCCCACTTCAGTAAAACCGTCCTGGAGAAGGAATCGATACTTATTCGGGCTGGTAGGACCAGTAAAAGGTCCTACTTTTTGAAAAGTGGAATCGCCAGGCGCTACCTTTATGACCGCCACGGAAATGAAATTACTACGCGGTTCTATTCAGCGCCAGATTTTTTAAATGATTTCCTTTCCTTTTTCAAACAAAAACCAAGTGAGGAAAATTACGAAACTCTTACTGACTGTGAGGCTTGGACAATAGACCTAAAAACAGTACAGTATTGTTTTCATAACATTCACGAAATCAGGGAATGGGGCAGAATGATGCTCACGATGAATTATATAGAAATGCATCAACAAATGATCTCTTTTCATAAGTATGACGCAAAAGAGCGCTATGTTAAGTTATTAGAAAGCAAGCCGGAGATCGTCAGAGAAGTGTCCTTAAAGTATATAGCCAGCTACCTAGGCATTACAAAGTATTCACTAAGTAGAGTAAGAAAAGAAATAGCTGGTTTATAATTAATCTACCGAGAAGTTGCCCTATGGCAACCCAAATCCGGTTTTAGGCTCCTTCCTTTGTGAAAAAATAATTTATGGATTTATTTATCACTCAGGTTCCTATATGGATCTCTATTTCTTTTGGACTATTAATGATCTCTATCCCTTCGCTACTTATCTCAAATTCGGTTAAAGTCGCTATTGGCCAGGGCGGTCAATCAGATGGCCGCATTTTAAGGAGAAAGATTATCTACACAACTACGGCGTTTTTTCTTCTTGTGGGAGCTATTTCACTTACAGGATTCTTTACCGTCAACACTCTTCCTCCCAGGGTAATTTTATTTGCAGCTATTCCATTGTTTATGTTTTACATATTAGTCGTACAAAGACAAACGTGGTTCAAGACCGTCATTGAAAAAATTAAGGTCGAACAGTTAATTCAAATTCACATTTTTAGATTTGTTAGCGTTTACTTTTATCTCCTATACGCGTACGACGCTTTGCCGGAGACTTTTGCAATGATAGGTGGAACAGGAGATATTCTAACTGCATTATTTGCCATACCCACCGTATATTTCCTAAAAAAGAAGGCGAGGTTTGCCAGAACCGTAGCGTTGACCTGGAACGTATTTGGCCTAATTGATATCCTTTCTGTAATTACAACTGCGATTATAATAACCCGGTCTGCAATAGAGAATAATGAGGCAGGAGTAGGACAATTTGGAACATTCCCATTCAGCTGGATCCCAACATTTGCCCCTGCAACTATTGTTTTCCTTCACTTCCTGATTTTCAAAAAACTAGCTAAAGAAAAACAATGACCGTCTGATTATACAGAGGCTTGTAAATACTTCCGAAGTTTTGAATACTTCGGAAGTATTTAGTTTTAATCTTCTTTTTTGTATGCCTTAGTAGCGATCTGATACAAAAACATGCAGATAACCAGAATTACCGCTAAACCCGGCAGACTGCCGAAGGATTCCTCTGCGATTGCCATAAAATCTCCAGTACCCGTCAAAACAATGGGCACAGCTAAACCGATCCCCAATAAGGCTTCACCGGTAATTAAGCCAGAGGCAAACAACAACCCTGTGCGCTCACTGCGCTGTCTTGCGCTTTCATTAGCAGCAGGGTCGCTAAACCTGTTCTTAGCTTGATATCTGGCTACTGCCCAGGCGATAACACCGCCCAACATAATAGCGCTATCCAGTTCGAATGGGAGGTACAGACCAACAGCAACGGCCAAAACAGGAATTCTCCACTCTGACTTTCGAGCCTCCTGCAGCTTATCCGCTATGATAATCAAAACCCCAAGCCCCATACCAATTTAGATCATCAGCCATGGTTAGCCACCACCGAATACGCCATCAGCCACACTTTGCATTAATGTGGCTTGAGGCGCCTGTAAAGAATTCGGTTTTTCAGGAGTAGCCGGCCCAAAGCCGTAAGCTTCATTTAATAATTCTAATATTAATGGCATAGCAAAAGCGGCCGCTATCACCCCAACCATCTGCATAACTTGCTGCTTCCGAGGCGTAGCGCCTAAAATATGACCAGCTTTTAAGTCCTGCATATTATCTCCTGCTATTGCGGCAGCACAGGCTACAACAGAACCAATCAGAATAGCCGCTGCCGGCCCTTTTTCAGAACCCGTACCCAATAAAGCCAAAAGTATCAAGGAAGATGTCAAGATGGTGGCGATGGTGACGCCTGAAATAGGGTTATTTGAACTGCCGACTAACCCTGCCATGTACCCAGCTACCGAAGCAAAAAGAAAACCGGCAATTACCATAATAATAGCCATCAAACCTGAGATGGGAATATTCTCTATTTCACGCATATAAATGATGAATATCGGAACGATCATAACACCTATACCTATTATAACCCATTGGATAGGAGTATCCTGTTCTGTTCTAAGAATAGTACTGCTATCTACTTTATCTTTTATAGCTTTAATGCCCGCTGAAACTGCTCCTGAAATCGCGCCCCGTAGACTAAGCAACGCCCATAGACCTCCTACTACCATGGCCCCAACACCAAGATATCGTATTTGTGAACTCCATATTTTTCCACCAAGCGTTGCCGCCTCAAGTCCGTCAGGATTCCCGTTCATGGCTAGGTATATGGGAATAGCAATCCACCAACTAATAACCCCACCAGCAAATACCAGTGTAGCGATTCTCAGTCCAACAATATAGCCTACTGACATCAGCGCAGGGCTAAGATTCATTCCAAAGTATAAATAAGCCTTTTCTGCGGCAAACGCTGCTTTTTCAAAAGTTGCGTCCCATATTTTCAATCCTGATTCGGACAGTTTAACAAAGGCTCCAACCAATCCTCCGTAGGCCAAAAACTTAATGGCTTTCCCACCTTCTTCGCCACTCTTCAATACCTCTGAAGTAGCAACGCCTTCTGGAAACTTTAGTTTTTGTTTTACTATCAATGCGGACCGCAAGGGTATTGTAAATAATACACCAAGAACACCACCCGCAAGAGCTATAAGGGCCGTTTCCAAATAACTGAAACTTGACCAATACCCCATTAATACCAGCGCCGGAAATGTGAAAATAACGCCGGCGGCAAGCGACTCACCCGCAGAAGCCGCAGTTTGTACAATATTGTTTTCAAGAATATTGTTCTTTTTAAATAATTTAAGTACCGCCATCGAAATAACTGCAGCAGGAATAGAAGCAGAGACCGTCAGCCCTGCAAATAGCCCTAGATAGGCATTAGCAGCTGCAAGCGCCGCAGAAAGAATTGCCCCCAGAAAAAAGGCTTTAATAGTGGTTTCTGGCAGGGATTTATTCGCGTCAATATAGGGTTTTTCCTCGTTGTCCATTAAATGATAAATTAGCTAATCGTTTAAAATAGTGGTTCGGGGCAACTGTACCAAATATTTTTTATTTCTACCTGCATTATTTTGGTAATTATGCACTTATTGACAGTTATTGCAAACGATTGAAATGACTGTTATTCCTATAATCGGTAATTTTTATTTACTAGCTTTGCTTGCCTAATCATCAAGCATAAATAGCAAATCATTAATTGGATTATGGAAGAAAAGGGATTAAGATCAAATGTAAGAGGGCTTGATACGCATGGTATTTCAAAGGCGAAAACCGTTTATTGGAATCAAAGCCCGGCACAACTGATAGAGCATGCGCTATTAAATAATGAAGGCCACCTTGCTGATAACGGATCGCTCTGTTGTGATACTGGCGAATTTACGGGTAGGTCTCCAAAGGATAGGTTTGTAGTTGAAGACTCAAAAACAAAAGATACCGTCTGGTGGGGTGACATCAATATCCCGATTTCGGAGGTCAAGTTTGATCAGATTTTAAATAAAATGATCAAAAATCTGGAAGGTAAAAATCTGTATGTAAGGGACGCCTATGCCGGAGCTGACAAAACTTACCGGTTAAACCTGCGCGTAATAAACACTAGGGCTTGGCATAACTTGTTTTGCCACAATATGTTCATACGTCCCAGTCTCTACAAGCTGGAGAAATTTGATCCAAACTTCACGATCATTTGCGACCCGGATTTTAAAGCTGATCCTGTTGAAGACGGCACAAGACAAGGGAACTTCGCTATAATCAATTTTGCAAGGAGGATGATCTTGATTGGGGGTACCGCATATGCCGGTGAAATGAAAAAAGGCATTTTCTCTGTTCTTAACTTTCTACTTCCTAATGATCACAATGTGCTGTCTATGCACTGTTCAGCCAATATAGGTAAAGAAAATCACGATACAGCTATCTTTTTCGGGTTGTCGGGAACCGGAAAGACAACCTTGTCCGCTGACCCGAATCGTGGACTTATAGGTGATGATGAGCACGGGTGGACGGACACTAACGTATTTAACTTTGAGGGTGGTTGCTATGCAAAAGTGATCGACCTTACCCGCGAAAAAGAGCCTGAAATCTTTGATTCGATCAAGTTTGGTTCGATTGTGGAAAACACGCGTTTTCATGAAGGAACCCGAGAAATTGATTATACAAATATTTCAGTAACTGAAAATACCAGAACGGCCTATCCAATCCATTATATTGCCAGTGCTGTAGATCATTCCATAGGTGGTATTCCTAAAAACATATTCTTCCTAACCTGTGATGCTTATGGCGTGCTTCCGCCTATTTCAAGACTGAATAAAGGTCAGGCAATGTATCATTTCATCTCCGGTTATACCGCAAAAGTTGCCGGTACCGAAGCTGACGTTACGGAACCTCAAACGGCTTTCAGCGCGTGTTTTGGATCACCATTTCTTCCCTTACACCCTACTAAATATGCGGAGATGCTTGGAGAAAAAATGGAAAGGTATGATGTAAACGTTTGGTTAGTTAATACCGGATGGACGGGTGGACCCTATGGTAAAGGATCGCGAATGAAGCTACCTCTTACCAGAGCTATGATTACGGCCGCATTAGAAGGAACACTTAACAATGTTGGGTATAGAAAACATTCTATTTTCCACATAGAAATTCCAGCTACATGCCCCGGCGTGCCCTCTTCGGTATTAAGCCCCCGTGAAACATGGCGTGATGACGAAGGCTATTATAAAAAGGCGAATCAGCTTGCCGAAGCATTCAATAAAAATTTCATGAAATATACAGATTATGCCAATGATGAAATTTTAGCTGCCTCTCCAAGAGCTAATGTAAATGCTTAATATAGTTCGGCTTAAAATCGAAGGCCATCTGCTATTTTTCAGATGGCCTTTCTTTTTTTAAATCTTGTATTTGCACGTATTTTCGCAACTTAAAACTGATCCATGCAATACGATGTAGTAGTTATTGGCGCAGGTATTGTAGGTCTTGCAACGGCGCTAAAAATTAAGGAAAAGAATAAATCACTTCATATTTTGGTGTTAGATAAAGAGCAAGAGGTAGCCGCACACCAAACAGGACACAACAGTGGTGTTATCCACTCGGGGCTCTACTATAAACCAGGTAGTTTAAAAGCGCTCAATTGCATCAAAGGATATAATATGCTGTTGAAGTTTTGCAACGAAAATCAGATGCAATATGAATTATGCGGCAAAGTTGTGGTATCCACATCTGACAGTGAAACGGCCTATTTACATCAACTTCTATCCAGAGGTAAAGAAAATGGCTTGGCTGGACTTAAATTGCTTTCTGCAGGAGAACTCAAGGAGCGTGAACCACATGTTAATGGCATTGAGGCGATCTTTGTGCCTCAAACAGGTATCATTGACTACAAAGAGATTTCTGAAAAGTATGCTAGCCTGTTTCAATCCTTAGGTGGTGGCATTCATCTAGGGGAAAAGGTGATCGACATCAAAAAGGAAAAAGGTCAGTCAACTGTAGTGACCTCCAAAGCAACTTATGAGACGACTCTCGTCGTTAATTGCTCAGGTTTATATTCTGACAAAGTTGCCCGTTTTACAGAACAGAAGCTGGATGTAAAGATCATTCCTTTCAGAGGTGAATACTTTGAACTAAAAAGAGAAAAGCAACATCTGGTCAAACATCTCATCTACCCCGTACCTGATCCTAACTTTCCATTTCTTGGTGTTCATTTTACACGTATGATCAATGGAGGCATTGAGGCGGGCCCAAATGCAGTATTCGCCTTTAGACGCGAGGGTTATAAAAAGAATAATATTCACTTAGGTGAGCTGGCAGAATCTTTGACATGGCCGGGGTTTCAAAAAGTAGCTGGTAAATATTGGAAAACTGGTTTTGGTGAACTCTATCGTTCTTTTTCAAAAGCAGCTTTCACAAAAGCCCTACAAAAATTGATCCCTTCGATTGAAGCTAAAGATCTAGTGACCGGAGGGGCTGGAGTGCGTGCACAAGCCTGTGACAGAACAGGTGGACTTATAGACGACTTCATGATTTTAGAAAATGAGCAGGCAATAAATGTATGCAATGCTCCTTCACCAGCAGCCACTTCTTCCCTGTCCATTGGAAATACTGTTTCAGATCTTGTATTAAAACGATTTTAAAGGTCCATAACGACCGCAGAATTAGACTTTGAGCCTTGAATATAGCGTTGGCTGGGTTGTTCTACATACTCTCAGCCACCTTTTATCAAATTTACCTTCATTGCTGATCCTGATAGTTCATCTATTGCCAACTATGGACAACCGTGTCATCTGATTGTTCCATCTCTGGAGAATCTTAACACAGTAGCCGCCAAGGTAAGCGCCGAGTAGGGAAGGTCAATCGAGGTTATCTGTTCTTATAAACTGAATAGATTTTTAATTTTCACATTCATACTCCGCTTTATTAGCAGTCTGACTAAGAACTGCAATCTTATTCGTTAAACGATTATAATTTTGCCAGGCAGGATCTCTAATTAACACCACTTGATCCACCGCGAATCCGGTTACTTTTCCAGCCAATACAACACTACGAATACCTGGCTCGTCAAATTCTGCGAAAATGTTGTACTCACCAAAATCAACATTCCTCGTTTCGTAACTCCACCTGCCAAGTGTTTTATTATATGCTTTCATATACCCACGATCCGCAGCTGTAGGCTCTCCAGGGGTATCTGGATCAGCGATATCCGCCGGACGCCTAAAATTATCTACACCTCCTTGATTTCTATAGGCATAAAAGTCGTCAGCACCATTTACTTTTAACCATACATCATTGTGTTCGCTATCATTGTTTCCAATGTTAATTTTACCTCGAACAGAAACAATATAAGTACCTGGAGTCGAAATGTAAATATTGAACCACAGTTGGGATGATCGGGTAATAAGACCTCCATTCCAGGTGCCATCTGAATTCACCCATTGATAGTACCCGGCGCCCGAGAAACCCGTAGTATCAGTTTTAAATGACCAGTTGCCCTCATCACCTGAATAATAGGCGTCTTCAGCTTCCATAATTAAAAAACTGTCTCTCTCTACAAAAATCTTATCACCTAGATTTCCAGGGTTTAAACCGTCCTCACATGCTTGTTCAAATATCATTGTTAATTCGTCTGAGAAGGTAATAGCCTCATTAATAGACAATTCAAATTCGTCCGAAACAGACCCGCCATTTTGATCATCTGCTGTTACTGTAATTGTTGATGTGCCGACCCCCACTTCGACTATTGTTAGAGAAGTTTCTGAGACGAATACGGTGGCAATATCTACATTACTACTCGATACAGTATAGGTTAACACATCATTGTCAGCATCTGAAAAAACACTAGAAAGATCTACTATTGCAGTTTCAAAACCCGCAGTCAATATCAGATCTACTAATGCGCTCGATACAACAGGAGCCACATTTTCAGGATTGTCAGGTTCATTAGATTCATCATCACTACATGCTAGGAAGATAAAAGGAATGAGCAATAAGAAACGAATGGGTATATATTTTGTAACGGGTTGAAAAAACATGATTTTTAATTAATTTATAGGAAAGATAATATGAAGATGAAAACAAAACAACTAGTTGATGGAGAAATGAAATAAGAAAAGTACAAACCCTACCTGCTTGCAAACTTTTCAGAAGATTTGCGTTACAAATAGAATGAGTAATAGAGTGAGCTGTGCTGGATAGTTAGAAGGAGTTGAAAAATTAGAGTAAATACAAAATGAATAATCCAGATAGTATCTACTTCTTATCCACAGCAGTAGTAAACTGTATAGGATCTCCTAATAATTGAAAATAGTAAAGTAGAAGATCAAAGCCGGCGCTTTGAAATATCTACAAATATCCATTTCAAAGATGAGAGGCGTACAAAACCTTCGGAATATGATTGGGTCCAAGCGGTCCATGCATTTTCCTATATCATTCTAATTCAGGATCTGTAACTAAGGCTACCTCATGGCTTCTTGACTATACTTCTCAATCAAAAATAAAATTTTAACAATAAATAAAGCACAAATAGCTAAACTAATTATATCAACTCCATTATGTAATTTCACGCATAGTTAGAGTACCATAAAGACATTAAGTAGCGCTGTGAAAGATGCCATAAATACACTTACCGAGCTGCTTCCTGATTTAAAAAGCATTTGCTAAAGTCTGATGGCACAATCAGAAGCTTTATTAGAATTTATGTAGGTAATGATGACATCAAGTCACGCCATAACGAGGTATTTTTAGCATAAGTTACGAGCTATCGCTGGCGGAAGTAAATAATATGGATCAAATAAATTTCAGTAAAGGAGAGTTAGAGCGTTACAGCCGCCACCTGATCATTCCTGAATTCAATATTGAGGGGCAACGGAAACTAAAGAATGCAAAGGTACTTGTAGTTGGGACCGGAGGGCTTGGCGCTCCACTGCTTCAATACTTGACGGCAGCAGGCGTAGGCGCCATCGGCATCGTGGATTTTGATGTTGTGGATGACTCCAACTTACAAAGGCAGGTTCTTTTTTCTACGGATAATGTAGGTGAGCCAAAGGTAGACGCTGCCCTCAAGAGGCTTAAAGGACTAAACCCTCATATTAACTTCATAGTTTACAATACCCAACTTACCTCTAAAAATGCCTTAGAAATAGTTAAGGACTATGATGTGGTTGCCGACGGTACAGACAATTTCCCTACACGCTACTTGGTAAATGATGCCTGTATAATTCTGGATAAACCCAATGTATATGCATCCATATTCCGTTTTGACGGGCAGGTTTCAGTCTTTAACTACGTAGATAAGAAAGGCAATAGAGGGCCGAATTATCGTGATTTATTTCCTGCTCCCCCGCCTCCAGGTCTGGTACCGAGCTGCGCAGAAGGTGGAGTGATAGGAGCGCTACCTGGTATCATGGGTAGCCTTCAGGCAAATGAAGTAATAAAAATAATTACAGGAATTGGAGAACCTCTCACCGGCAGGCTCTTTTTATTTGATGCCCTTACCTTTGAAACCCGAACGGTAAAACTCATAAAAGATAAAAACCAAGAACCCATCAAAGAATTGATAGATTATGAATTATTTTGTGGCGCTAATAACAATACTATGGAAGAAAGAAAAGTTAAAGAAATCACTGTTCACGAGCTGGAACAGCTAAAATCCCAAGGCAAGGACTACCAATTAATTGACGTTCGTGAGCCCTATGAATATGAGATAGCCGAGATGGGCGGTGAGCTCATTCCTCTGGATTCTGTGGTTGATAATGTGGAGAGGATTGCCAGTGATAAGCAAGTAATCGTACACTGCCGTAGCGGTGTGCGAAGTGCAAATGCCATTAGAGCTTTAGAAGATAAATTCGGCTTCAACAACCTCTATAACCTGAAAGGTGGTATTCTAGCGTATGCGGATGAGGTGGACAGTAGCCTCGCTAAATATTAGATATATTTAAGGATCGGGGTCTTGTCAAGAGATGGCTACCGGAAGTGTAATGCTAAACCGACTTCCGATACCTTCCTCACTTTCTACACTCAAACATCCACCACTGGTCTCGATGAGTTCTTTAGAGAGGGCAAGGCCCAAACCTGATCCCAACTCCGCCTCCGTTCCTACACGAACCTTTGTTTTAGAATACTCAAACAAGTGTGGTAAATCTTCTTTAGTAATCCCAACGCCCGTGTCAGAGATAAAAATACTTAATTGTTTCATAGCATCGCTTGTCGTGCTGAACTTTATAAAATCACCACTTTTCGAGAATTTAACAGCGTTCGAAAGTAAGTTTCTGAGAACAGTCAATAACACATTCCTATCCGCAAAACAGGTTGCCCCTCGGTCGGCTTCATTAATTATTTTTATGTTCTTTTGATACGCTGTTAGTTCATACAATTTAACTACATCGTTAATCAGTTCAGCTACTTCAAGCTTTTCAGGGTTAAGAGCGCTTACTGATTTCTTGCTGAAAAACCATTCCAATATGCCATTCACAAGCTTTAAAAGGTTGTCAATAGAGTCATTAATCTTACTTCCAAAAAACATTAATTCCTCCTTAGATAACTTATCGGGATCTTTGGTCAACAATCTTGAAAACCCCTTCAAAGTATTAAGAGGACCTTTTACATCATGTGATAAAATCGAAATAAACTGATCTTTATCTTTATTAAGGTTCGTTAAGGCTTTGTTCTTTTCCCGGTTATTCAAATAGGCCCAGCCCAGCAAAATAATAATAACCAGCATGAAAACAACGCTCACTATTAAAAGGTAATTGGCCAATCGCCGACGGTCGTTACGTGCCTGATTTAAAAGCTGCTCATTTTTAAGAAACTCTATCTCCCGATCTTTCTCTTCCAGATCAAATTTTGCCTTTAGCTCTTCCATGGCCTCTAGTTGTTTATTTTGGGCCAGACTGTCCGTAACTTGTTGATACTCCTTTTGGAAATAAAGAGCTGCTTTATAGTCTTGCATGTTTTCTTTAATATCCACCATAGCTTGCAAAGCATCTTGCTTAAATAGCATGAAGTCAAACTGATTGGCCTGATCGTAGGCCTGTTGGGCATACTTCCAAGCCGTATCGAATTGCTTCTTAGTCATGAAGATATCTGAGATATATACAAGATTCCGAGTTGCTCCCCGCTTGTCATCTATAAGAGAAAACGCACTATCCGCTTTAAAATGATAGACCAAAGCCTCATCAAATAGCTCGTAATTCCGCATGATGGTTGCCAGGTTAACATAGGCCCCTGCTACACCATAGGTATCATCATTTTGTTCTTTAATATTCAGTGACCTAATAAAATATTCTCTGGCCAGGCTATCCTGACCAAGTTCTTGATATACAATGCCTATGTTATTCAAAGCATAGGATATACCTTTTGGGTCATTGGCCTTTTTAAACACTTCCAATGCCTGTAAAAAGTACTCAAGGGATTTCTCATAGTCATCCGACATGGCATATACAATGCTTATGTCATTGAAGGCATTACCCATTTGGATTACATCATTAACCTGCCGATACAATTCAAGTGATTCAAATAACAGCTCTAAACCTTGAGCTAGCTCCCCACGCTCACGTCTGATCCTCCCAAGGCTTATTAGACCATCCGCCTCACCCTTTACATAATTGAGCTCTCGGCTTTCTTCTATGGCAGCTTTAGCAAAGAACTCGGCAGAATCGGTAAGATTATTTTTATATTTCATGGACAGTTCAAAGTACAACTTCATCCTAACGGTATCCTGCGCCGTAGAAATCAGATTCCTTAAACTATCGATGTCCTCTTGCTGTCCAACAGTGATGACAGGAAGCAATAGAGCTAGCAAAAATAGTGGTAGAGCCTTCTTCACGTAAAGTAAAATCCTTATTCAAGTTAAAGAAAAAACAACTGAAATTTAAAGCAAGTGTGATACAAAATCATAGGCCCTGCTTTCCAAATAGGTATGTCGCATACCATGCTGAATAAAGCCAACATGACCGCCATATTTCGGCGTTTCTAAATGCACAAAATCACTACTTTCGGCGATGCGGTAGGGATAGCAGTTTTCTGTCAAAAAGGGATCATTCAAGGCATTTACCAGAAGAAGGGGTACTTGTACCCGCTCAAGATAATTTTTAGCGCTTGCCTTTTCATAAAAGTCGTAGGCATCCTTAAAGCCATGTAATGGCGCCGTGTAAGCATTATCAAAATCGGGAAAGTATTTGATCTTACTGAAGTCCTTATAATCAATCTGATCAGGATAGAGTTGGGCTTTAAGCTTAATCTTTTTTTCCAAACGTTGTAAGAATTTATTGCGGTAAAAGGCCATTGATATTTTTCGGAAC
Organism: uncultured Flammeovirgaceae bacterium; assembly: GCA_937899105.1. Classification (GTDB taxonomy): domain Bacteria; phylum Bacteroidota; class Bacteroidia; order Cytophagales; family Cyclobacteriaceae; genus Fulvivirga. Next base: position 20,803 of record CALBPF010000066.1, read on the forward strand.
TCCGCTACGCTTTCAGTCAGGTCTACAGGAACTGAGGCAGTTACTCCACATTTTATACGTGATTGCAGCTCATAAGGGACCTCACTAAGAAACTTAATTGTTATACTCCCACCCATGCTAAACCCTATAAATACAATGTTTTCATAGGTATTCCTTTCAATTGCATGTTTAACCACATGGTGCAAGTCTCTTGTTTCTCCGTGGTGGTAAAAGCGCCCTTTACGATTTATTTCACCACTACAGCTTCTACAATTCCATGCTAAAACATTCCAGTTTTTAGAATGAAAATATTTAGCCATACCAAGTACATAAGGACGCTTGGAACTTCCTTCTAGCCCATGGGTAATAACTACTAAATTCTTGGAGCCAGTATGGCACCAATCTAAGTCTAAAAAATCATCATCCGGTGTTTCTATGCGTTCTCTTTCATAGTTAACATTCTCTACTTGCCTCCAAATACTCGGAACAACGGTCGAAACATGTCCATTTTTGAAATAAAATGGTGGATTATAAGATGAGGTAACTACAGGCATTAACTGTAAATAAGCTCTTTGCACGTTAATACCACAAGAAATACCCGCCTAAAAATAGAGAAGTCCATCAAAATCAATAAAGTTGGCTTGCCATGTCTTTTCTGCTATTTTCGCCAGCGCATGAAAATCTGGATCATAAGCCTCATTTTGACTCTCATTAATAGCTTAACAATTGCCCAAGTGATTGCCATTGTTGATAAAGATCTTAAGCCGATTGGTGATGTTGCCGTATTTGACGAGTTAAAGACCGTATCATCCGTATCAGATAGTATTGGTCGGGTGGATCTTAGTGGATTCCACTCGTCTATGCTATTATTATTTCAGCATCCCTCCTATCAGGAGCTTTACATCATAAAGTCTGAAATAAAAAATAACCTGGTTACATTGGAGGATCAGGTTTTTGAAATGAAAAGTGTTGTCATTTCGGCGAACAAATGGGAACAGGACGCCGCCGAAATTCCAAATGAGATTTTGGCAATTGATTCGGAAACAGTGGAGAATAACAACCCTCAGACCGCAGCCGATCTACTTGCCCAGTCGGGTGAAATATTTGTCCAAAAAAGCCAACTTGGCGGTGGTAGCCCCAAATTAAGAGGGTTTTCGGCTAATTCGACGTTAATTGTTGTGGATGGTGTTCGTATGAATAATGCCATATATCGTAGCGGCAATCTTCAAAATGTCATTAGTATAGACCCGAACATAATAGAAGGTACGGAGGTCATTATGGGGCCGGGCTCTGTTATTTATGGGAGTGATGCGCTCGGGGGAGTGATGGATTTTCATACTAAGAGTTTGAGTTATGACCAATTGGTTTCTGGAAATGGTTTATTAAGGTACTCCACTGCCAATAAGGAATATACTACCCACTTTGATGTAGCTGTTGGTTCAAAAAGGTTATCAAGTGTTTCATCATTTACCTACAGTAGTTTTGATGATCTTAGAACCGGATCAAATCGTAAAGATGACTATCCCGACTTTGGGAAACGACCCTTCTACGCAAGTCAAGATGCTAATGGCAGCGATTTTTTGATGAATAATTCTAACCCCGACAGACAGATACGAAGTGGGTTTGACTCATGGAATTTAGTACAAAAAATTGGGTTTAAAGTCAATCAAAATTTATTGTTGAGCTATGGATTATATCATAGCAACACTACCGATATTCCACGTTATGATCGGTTGGTTGAGCCTTCTGAAGAAGGATTGGGTCTCGCTAATGCCGAATGGTTTTATGGACCACAAAAATGGACGATGCATTCCCTAAAAATCGAGCTAAAGTCAACTCATAATTTTTTTGACAGAGTAAGAATGGTTGCTGCCTACCAAGACTATGAAGAGAATAGAAATGACAGGGGGTTTGGGGAGGATCAGCTTCGCACCAGAACTGAAAAAGTAGATGTCTATTCTGTTAATGTAGACTTTGACAAAGGTTTGCGGGGTGATCACTCATTATTCTATGGTCTGGAACTCCTTTACAATGACGTGGATTCTCAAGGACATAGACAAAACATTTTTACCCAAGAAGTTACGAGCGCTTCTAGTCGTTACCCCGATGGAGGCAGCAGTTACTACTCCGGATCGTTTTATGCAAGCTACCTGCATAGATTACCGAAATTTGTGTTGAGTGGGGGTTTTCGATTTACCACCGTAGGGCTGGAGGCCAAAACTACCGATCCTGACGCGTTTTTTACGAACTCCGATGAAATTGACCTGAACAACACCGCATTAAACGGAAGCCTTGGAATTGTTTATAGAGGGATAAAAAACCAAAAGCTTAGCTGGCTGCTATCTACAGGGTTCAGAGCGCCAAATGTGGATGATGTAGGTAAAGTATTTGAACTAAATAATAACAATATTGTGGTACCTAACGAAAACTTAAAACCGGAATTCAGTTACAATACGGAATTAAGTTGGTCAGGAGCTTCAGACCATATTAATTGGCGGTTAACCGGCTTTTTGACATTTCTTAATGACGCTATATTAAGAGGAGATTTTACCGTTAACGGACAGGATTCAATCCTATTTGATGGAAACAATAGAAAAGTATTTGCACAAGTAAACGCCGGACAAGCCTACGTTTGGGGAGGTAGTTTAGAAGTTAATGGTAAAATCTCTCCTAAATTCAACGTTAAATTTAACATAACCGAAACTGCAGGAGAAGAAAGCACGTCAAGCGAACCTCTTCGGCACACTACTCCTGTTTTTGGAAGGTTATCACTGATCTATCTTCAGAAAAAGACGAGGCTAGAGTTATTTTCGGATTTTAACGGCAGAAGGCTACGCTCAGATATACCCACTACGGAAATCGATAGCAAACCCTACTTATATGCTACGCATGCGGCTGACAGGACTAAGGATGGCTCTCCGGGGTGGATAACACTTAACCTGCGTGCTAAATATGAATTAACTAAAAATATAATATTGTCCGCCGCACTCGAAAACATACTTGACGCACATTACCGACCGTATTCCAGCGGCATTAGCGCTCCGGGGAGAAATCTAATTGTAGCTGTAAAAGGTAGGTTTTAGTCTTTTTTTGTCTTAATTAATACGACACCATTCGTTCCTCTTGCTCCATAAGAAGCAGTTTCACCTCCGGATTTTAGTACTCTGACTTTTTCTATATCTGTCACTTCAACTAAAGAGGTAACCTGATTATAGCTATTACCTATCACAACTCCGTCCAATACATATAATGGTTCGTTTCCTGCAC
>CALBPF010000067.1 GCA_937899105.1 uncultured Flammeovirgaceae bacterium
GTTTTTGATGTCGTAATAATTGGCTTATTGGTCTTGGTGCATTCAAAGGCTACAGAAAAGGTTTTCTGCTAGAGGCAGTAGCTATTCTATCTTTTGTTCTCGCCATTATTGGAGGGTTTAGGCTCTTACATTGGGGCATGTCAGTATTAGATGAGCGCTTCGATATAAACGGGGAGCTTTTGCCTTACCTTTCATTCATACTTATTTTCATTGTAATAGTAGTAGGTGTTAACTACATTGGCAGATTTTTGAAGAAAATTATTGATATGACCTTACTTGGCTCAGTTGATAATCTAGCGGGCGCTTTCCTGGCTGTTTTGAAATGGGCATTTGGGATTAGTATCATTCTATGGCTCTCAAATTCATTTGGTATTGACATACAGGGTAACTGGACCTCAGATTCAATTTTATACCCCTATTTGCTATCACTAGCCCCGCGCATTGTAGATATCGTTTCGAATGTTCTGCCTTTTGCTTCCGACCTTTTTGATACTATCCAAGATTTATTGAAGAGTGATTCTTCTAGTTGATAATTTTGATTCCTTCACCTACAACCTGGTGGATTACTTCGAACAGTTAGGGGTGCAGTGCAAAGTATTTAGAAACAATGTGCCACTGGAAGAAATTCAATCTTTTAAATATGAAGGTCTTGTACTTTCACCGGGACCTTCAATTCCCGAAAATTCCGGAAACCTAGCCAGCGTTATTAAATACTATTACGATCAACTCCCGATACTCGGTATATGTCTGGGGCATCAGGCCATTGGTGAATTTTTTGGTGCGCGGCTACATAAGGCAATAAAACCAATGCATGGTAAGATCTCTAAAATAAAAGTAAAGCATGATCCGATATTTAGAGGCTTAGAACAGTACTTTGAAGTGGTTCGTTATCATTCTTTGATATTGAAGTTAAGTCCAGATCATCCAATCATTCCACTGGCTTACACAGAGGAAAATGAATTGATGGCCTTGCGGCATAAAGTATTACCAATCTGTGGGTTACATTTTCACTCGGAAGCGGCTTTTACACAATATGGTTTGGAAATATTATGAATTTGGTTCAGTATCATTGGTATCTTATCTTAATTGAATCAATTTTGCTTAATTTGCTATGAAACGTGTATTAACATATGCCGCTGCAGATAAAAGAAGAAAAAGACTATAAGTATATTGACGAGGGGAGCGGTGAAGTTCTGCTTTTACTTCACGGACTTTTTGGTGCATTGAGCAACTGGGAAGGCCTCGTTAATCATTTTAAGTCAAGCTATCGGGTGTTAATACCACTGCTACCTATTTATGAGATGCCATTAAAACAAGCGGGTTTAGACGGTCTTGTCAAATTCTTAGAAGGATTTATTCAGCTTAAGTCGCTAGAGCATATGACTGTAATAGGTAATTCTCTTGGAGGTCATGTGGGTCTCATTTACACTTTAAAAAATCCGGGCAAGGTTGAAAAACTTGTTCTTACCGGGAGTTCGGGTTTATTTGAAAATTCAATGGGAGGATCATTTCCAAAGCGTGGAAGCTATGAATACATTAAGGAACGTGTGGAATACACTTTTTACGATCCAAAAACGACTACAAAGGAATTGGTAGATGAAGTTTTTGAAACTACTAAAAGTATTCCTAAATGTCTTCGAATAGTTGCCATTGCAAAATCTGCGCAAAGGCATAACATGGCCAAAGATATTACCACAATTGAGAAACCAACATTGTTAATTTGGGGTTTAAATGATACTATAACTCCACCTATGGTCGGCCATGAGTTTAATAAGCTTATACCAACTTCAGAGTTGAGGTTTATAGATAAGTGCTGCCATGCACCCATGATGGAGCATCCGGCAAAGTTTAATCAAATATTAAGTGAATTTTTGGAGAGGTGATAGCAGAAGAATTGATTAATCATATGATACCGCCTTTGAAACAAAAGGACGATGCGCACAAAGCGCTAGTTTGGATGGAAGAATTAAGGTGCAACGAATTACCCGTAGTTCATGATGGGCATTTCTTAGGTTTTATAACAGAGGATATGATAATGGAGGCAAACGATGCCGAGAAATTAATCGAGACCTTTGATAAAATAGGAAAGCAATGTGTTTTGGGTAGTGGTTCTCATATGTATGATGTTATAAAAATGGCGGCTGAAAATGAGATGAAAATGGTCAGCGTGCAAGATCACGCCAATACATATATGGGAGTAATTACAGTGCAGGACACTATTAATTCTATGGCTCAGTCCATTGCCATTCAAATGCCAGGCAGTATCCTCGTACTTTCGATACCACATATAGATTATTCACTCTCACAAATAAGTAGACTTGTGGAGGAAAATAACGCAAAAATTCTTAGTAGTAGCGTTAAAGAGGACGATGTGGACAGCGGCCAGCTTCGAGTTACACTTAAAATTAACAAACCTGACCTGGCGCAAATTGTGGCTACATATGAGCGGTTTGGGTACAAAGTCATTGGAAGGTTCCAAGAATCCCAAATTGTAGAAAAAGATAAGGAGAAGCTAGATATGCTCTTTCGATTTCTAGACATCTGATGAGACCATGAATATTGGTATTCACGGCAAGGTGTTTGATTCTGATAATCGCGCTTTTATCAGGCATGTTTTAGATACGCTCAGTTCTTGGGGAGCTAAAATCTTTATATCATCTGCATACTGCGGCATACTGCAGAAGCATGATCTCATGAATGACTCTTTCATTTATTTTGAAAAAGAGGATGATCTAGGGCACCTTAAATTATTAATGACATTAGGCGGAGATGGTACCCTACTCGAGGCCGTTGCCCAAATAGGAAACTCGAATGTACCCATTTTAGGTATAAATACCGGAAGACTGGGTTTTCTGGCTACTACTGCTAAAGATGATATTGAGAGCGCATTGGACTGTATAAAGAGAGATTCTTATACCTATGATGAAAGAGCATTACTTCACTTAGATTCAGACCCAAATGTTTTTGGTAGTATTCCCTTTGCATTGAATGATTTTACCATTCTCAAGAAAGACTCGTCGTCCATGATTGTAGTAAATACTTACATAAATGGTGAATTTCTAAACTCATACTGGGCCGATGGTATCATTGTAGCCACTCCAACCGGTTCTACAGGTTATTCGATTAGCTGTGGTGGCCCTTTAGTATTACCTCAGTCTAATAATTTTATAATTACTCCGGTCAGTCCCCATAATTTAACAGTTCGGCCGATGGTAGTTTCGGATAGTATTGAACTTACTTTCACCATAGAGGGAAGAAGTAAAACCTTTCTGATCTCACTTGATTCTAGGTTTGAAACGGTTGATGAGTCTATAAAACTGGCTGTAAGAAAAGAGGATTTCAAAGTAAGGCTAATTAAGCTTTCTGATAGTAACTATTTCAAGACGTTACGTCAAAAATTGAACTGGGGATTAGACGCTCGTAATTGAGTTTTTTCTTAATTCTTTTAATGATTACTTTTGGAAGTTTAAAGGTATTACTATCTTACCTGTTTATAGTTCAATGATGAAAAAGATTATTGCCCCTTTTTTAATTATATGTTTCATCTTTTCTGTGGCTGATTCTTATGGGCAGTTGAGCAGAAAGCGTATTCGGCAGAATAACAAACGTATCAGAAATTTTAGAGGCCAAAAGAATAACTTTTCCGGTGATAAAAAATATAATTTTCTGGCGTTTACCGTAAATGCGTTTAATTACTTCGGAGATTTATCACCACTTAATAATGCCGCAAGTACAGATATATCGTTCACAAGGCCTGGAATAGGAGTTATGTTTGGACATAGATTTGGTCCTAGATATACGTTGAGAGGGTCTTTTACTTATGGCGCTATCAAAGGAGACGATTTTGAGTCGGCAGACCCTAATGATACTGAAGCAAGGTACCGCTACGTTAGAAATCTGCAATTTAGAAACCGCATAAAAGAGCTTTCTGTCACTGCCGCGTTTGATCTTTTTAAGAATGAAGGATCTTACATAAGTCGCCTGCAATTCACTCCTTATATTTTTTTAGGTCTAGCCGGTTTCCATCACAATCCTCAGGCTTATGTGAATGAAGATAGTGCATAGCCTGAAGCGGGCTCATGGGTGGACTTAGAACCGCTGGGAACCGAGGGACAATATTCAGATTTACCGGCTGATGCCGTAAATGCAGGTATTGAATCCTATAATTTAATCCAGTTTGCTATCCCTGTAGGAATAGGGTTCCGCTATAGACTCAACCAGGTTTTTGACCTAAGCATTGAACTGGGCATGAGGTATACCTTTACTGATTATCTGGATGATGTGAGCGCTAATTATATAGATTCAGGTCTGCTTCCTAATGAATTGGCAAGAGAGTTGGCTGATAGATCTCAAGAATTAACTTCGGCTGAATCAGGAACGGCCCGGGACTTTGACGTTATAGGTGCAATAACATCAGATAGAAATAATGATGGTTTCTTTGATGGCTATGGATCAGAATTCACAGACAATTTTCGTGGTAATAAAGACGATAACGATTTGTACTTCGTTACTTCTATCAAACTGGCTTACATAATAGGAGCTACATTTAGAAGAGCGAAGTTTAGATGATATGATTTTGCACCAAAATCTTTTTTTTAAGGGGAAGCTACTTATTGGTTTTCCCCTTTTTGTTTTAGCCTCACTTCTTTTTTCTAAGAGGATTCATGCTCAGGAAACCGAGATTGGGTTTGGGGTGGGAGGATTTAGGTATTCAGGTGAATTAGTTAGAGGAATCGGATTAGGTTCTATCAATCCTGCTGGAACAGTTTTTTTTAGAAACAACCTCAGTAATGCTGTAAGTTTTCGAGTAAGTCTTACTGGGGGCAGGCTGGCAGGAAGTGATTCTCAGACCACCATAGACCCGTTTGCAGAAGAAAGAGACGCTTCTTTTAGTATATTTTTATTCGAAGCTTCTGCAGGGTTTGAATATCATTTTCTAAAATGGAGGCAGGAACATACGCTAGTTAGGTGGACGCCTTATCTATTTGCTGGTTTAGGAATTTTTGGCATCTCAGGTGAAGGTGATAAGCCGGAAGAGTATAGCAACATTCAGCCTTCTATCCCTTTTGGTTTTGGGTTTAAGTATGTACTCAACCCAAAGTGGTACCTCGGGTTGGAGTTCGGAGCTAGAAAAACATTTTTTGATTATTTAGATAATCTAAGTAATGGAGATGGTGTAATTAAAAATTACCAAACCGGGAATAGGTTTGATAATGATGCTTATTATTATGTTGGTCTTTCTTTGACATATTCTTTTTATGTTATTCCTTGTCCTACCAGCCCGTATAAGCGTAATTACCGAAGTCGTTAAAAACTGTCATTGAGTGCTGTTTTTCTTTTAAAAGAGCTAATTTTGCAAACTTGTGTCTGCCATAATAGAAAATAGCGAATTTAATACTATTCCTCGTCATGTTGCCGTTATCATGGATGGTAATGGCAGATGGGCGAAGAAAAAGGGCGCTGCGAGAATTTTTGGCCATAAAAATGCTATAAAAGCGGTGCGAGATGTAACCGAAGGCTGTGCCGAACTAGGTGTTGAATTCCTTACCCTATATGCTTTCTCCACTGAAAATTGGAGCAGGCCTCTTAAAGAGGTCAGTGGTTTGATGCAGCTTTTAGTTCTTACCATAAAGAAAGAACTTAAGACGTTGTTAAATAATAATGTAAAACTTTCGGCAATTGGCGCTTTAGACAGTCTTCCACGGGATTGCCAACAGGAACTTCACGAAGCTATGGAGATGACGAAAAACAATACAGGACTGACTCTCGTATTAGCGTTAAGCTACAGTGGCAGGTGGGAGATTACTGAGGCGATTAAGAAAATTACTTCTGATGTCAAGCTTGGACTGGTATCAGAGAATGATATTGATCAGGATCTTGTAAGTAACTATTTACAGACTAGGAAAATGCCTGATCCTGAACTTTTGATTCGGACCAGTGGAGAAATGAGAATTAGTAATTTTCTATTATGGCAGTTGGCCTATACAGAAATATACATTACGGAAAAGTTATGGCCAGATTTTAGAAAAGATGATTTGAGATTGGCATTGAAGGCTTTTCAGAATAGGGAGAGACGATTTGGTAGAATAAGTGAACAAGTGAATTCCTGATGAAGAAAATTTTATTCCTATTAGCCCTTTGCATGCTAATTGATACTGCGTATGGGCAATTTAGAAGAAGAAGAAATACCTCGGGAGGTAATACTGAGAGAAGTTCGTTAAACTATTCTAACCCAAAAGTATATGTTGTTGGCGGCATAGAAGTGGAAGGGCTTAAGGTGCTTGACAAAAATGCTTTAGTTTCTCTTTCCGGGCTTAAAGTAGGAGATAAAGTTAAAGTGCCCGGTGACGAAATAAGCGGAGCAATAAAAAAGCTGTGGAAACATGGTTTAGTTGGAGATGTAACTATATCAATAGATAGGATTGAAGGCGATCAGATCTATTTGAAAATAGGCCTTTCCGAGAGACCCAGATTAACCGGCTTCACTTTTGAGGGGGTTCGAAAATCATGGGAATCTCAGATTCGTGAGGACTTAAATTTAATCAGAGGTAGAATTCTTTCCGATGCCATATTAAGAAATACTCAGATCACTGTTAAGAATCATTATATACAAAAAGGCTATTTGAATGCTGATGTAAAAGTTATACAGTCAGAAGATACTATTAATACCGATGGAGTCAAACTAAGGATCGTTGTTAATTCTAACTCTAAGGTCAAGATTGACCGGATCACTTTTGAGGGTAATAGCGAGTTTTCAGACAATCGTTTGAAGAAAAAAATGAAATCAACTAATGAGCATGTTAGAATTTCATTGATAAAACGTGCTGCTGAGTTGTTGGTAGGCACAAAGCCGAAAAACGTAGTAAACTTCTTCGACTCAACATATGAGGTTTCAGAAAGTGACTTTAAGCAATTTCTCAACAACAATGTTAAGCTTAATTTTTTCAAAGGCTCCAAATTTATAAAGTCAGATTATGAAGATGATAAACAAGCCATAATCGCCTTTTACAACTCAAAGGGATATCGTGATGCAACCATTTTGGCGGATACTATATACGAGTCGGGGGATGATAAGATCAATATTAACCTGAAGATTGATGAAGGAAATAAATATTACTTCAGGAATATTATTTGGACAGGTAATTTCATTTATACTGACGAGACCTTGGATAGAATTCTGGCTATTGAAAAAGGAGATGTATACAATAAAGAGTTAATAGATCAAAAATTAACCTTTAACCCTAAGGGACCGGATATCAGTGGCCTTTACATGGACGACGGATATCTGTTTTTCAGGGTTAATCCTGTTGAAGTTGCCGTTGAAGGGGACTCTATTGATGTGGAGATGAGGATTTATGAGGGCGAGCAGGCTACAATTAAGAATGTGATTATTGCTGGTAATGACAAAACCAGGGATCACGTCATTCGACGGGAATTAAGAACTGTTCCCGGCCAGAAATTTAGCAGAAGTGATATAATAAGAACACAACAACGCCTGTCTCAAATAGGATACTTCGATCCTGAGCAGATTACACCTACACCACTTCCGAATCCGGCTGACGGTACTGTTGATATCGAGTGGAAAGTAGTAGAGCGATCTAGTGACCAAATTGAGTTGTCAGGTGGCTGGGGCGGAGCTTTTGGATTTGTGGGAACTTTGGGCCTTACACTCAACAACTTCTCTGTAAGGAACATGCTGAAAGGTAAGTTTACGCCAATTCCTGTAGGTGATGGTCAGCGACTTTCATTGAGAGCACAGGCCAATGGCAGACAATTCCAGAACTACACTTTTTCATTTACCGAGCCTTGGTTGGGAGGTAAAAAGCCCAATTCTTTTTCAATAAGTTTTAACTATTCTGTACAACGCCAGTCAGTTGCAGAACTGGGTTCAAACGGTGAGGTGTCTTTGGCTGGCAGAAGATTTGATGATTTTAACGCCAGGCTTGGCGTAAGAGGTGTTACGCTTGGTTTAGGTAGACAACTAGAATGGCCTGATAATTATTTCTCATTAAACAATTCTATCTCTTATTTGGTGTATGAGCTTGATAATTTTGGTACCAGAGGACTCGGATTTTCCGATGGTAATGCAAATAGTATCACATTCAATACGACGTTAAGCAGGTACAGTATAGATAACCCAATGTACCCTACGTCCGGCTCTACGCTGTCCCTAAACCTCTCTATTACGCCACCCTACTCGGCATTCAGAGGAGATGACTTTTGGATAGAAGATGGGGATGAAGAGCTTGCGGCTGCAAACGTTGCAGAGCAGTACCCTGATATAGAATCTGGTTTAACTCCGGATATAACACGAGCTAACCTGGAAGCCAGTGAGCTAAGAAATATTCAAAATTCAAGACGGTACAGGTGGATTGAATACCATAAGTGGATGTTTGACGCTAAGTATTATACTGCTATTGCCGGTAAGCTGGTGCTTGAAACCAAAGCTCATTTCGGCTTTATCGGATCGTTTTCTAAAAATGCAGGTGTAGGTCCGTTTGAAAGGTTTGTACTCGGCGGTGATGGACTAGCCGGCCAACAAGGGTTTTTACTTGGAACCGATATTATAGGATTAAGAGGTTATGAAAATAATTCATTGAATCCACCGTACGATAATTTAGAAACAAATGCCATTGAAGGGGGGATTGCTTTTAATAAGGTAGGCATGGAGCTACGTTACCCTGTTACTACAGGCCAGGCCGCTACAATTTATGGCTTTGTATTTACCGAAGCGGGTAACAACTGGAATGACTTTAAGGAGTTCAATCCGTTTGATATGTACAAGTCAGCAGGATTTGGAGCTAGAATTTTCATGCCGGCCTTTGGTCTCATTGGAATAAACTGGGCGTATGGTTTTGACAGACTCCCAGGACAACTTGAGAGGAGTGGCGCTCAGTTCCATTTTACAATTGGCCAGCAGATCAGGTAGTATGAAGAATATTCTCTTTTTATTTCTGGCGCTATTTTCGATCACTCAGGTATGGGGACAGAAATTCGGCTATGTAGATACCGATTATATTCTGTCCAAGATGACTGAGTATAAAGATGCTCAGGCTGAGATTGATAAATTGTCTCAAGGTTGGCAGCAGGAGATCCAGGAAATGTCTAAAGGAATAGAAGCTATGTATAGTGAGCTTCAAGCAGAAGAGGTACTACTAACGGCCGAAATGAAAAAAGAACGAATGGATAACATCAAAAAGAAGGAGAGCGATTTGACGGAGTATCAAAAAAAGATATTTGGTTTTGATGGTCTCTTCTTTTTAAAGAAGAAAGAGTTGGTGAAACCAGTACAAGATAAGATATTCGACGCTGTGGAAAAAGTATGTAAAGAACAGCGGTTGGCTATTTTGTTTGATAAGGCCGGCGACTTGGTAATGATCTACACGGATCCACGCCACGATTACACGGATTATGTACTGGATGAGTTGGGGTTAGGTGACCCTAACGATGTAATTAAGTAAAATAGTTGTTTAATAAATAAAATCATGAGAAAGAGATCGTTACTAGCAGTTTTAGCTTTTAGTTTAATTGGAGTTTGTGCTCAAGCGCAATCTGCCATGAAAATTGGTTATGCAGATGTGGATTATATATTAAGTCAGATGCCGGAGTCCAAGCAAGTGGAGTCCGACCTTCAAGCTACTAATAAGCAACTTCAGAGCCAACTTGAAGCGAAGTATACGGAGTATCAGCAAAAACTCCAGGCTTATCAACAAGGAGCTGCTACCATGCTGGATGCTGTTAGACAGGATAAAGAGCGCGAGCTTGCCGGTTTAGAACAAAACATTCAGAAATTCCAACAAGATGCACAAGCTTCTATCCAGAAGAAAACAGCTGAACTGATGGAGCCACTTACAAAAAAGATAGGGGATATGATCAACGCTGTTGCTACTGAGCAAGGATACACGCATGTACTAAATGGTCAAGTGGGAGGTATAGACGTGGTCCTATATGCCGATGAGAAATATGATATTTCTGATGAAGTACTTAAGAAAATGGGAATTACCCCTTCTTCAAATTAAAAAATCTAAAAATAGATTTGTTACGAGCCCCTTACAGCTGTGAGGGGCTTTTTTGTTTAAAGTATTTTTGAACTTTTCCCGCCTTACTTTTTCCAATCAGGTTTTCAAGGTCTTTTAAAGATGCGAGCTTTATTTTCTCCACAGATTTATATTCCTGCAGTAATTGGTCGGTAGTTTTTGGACCAATGCCCTCAATGCCCTCAAGTTCCGTATTGAAAGAATTTTTACTTCGCTGATTACGGTGAAAGGTAATAGCAAACCGGTGCGCTTCGTCTCGTAGCTTTTGTAATAACATAAGAGCAGGAGACTTTTTATGGATATGCACAGGATACTGGTCCTCTGGGAAATATATTTCTTCTAACCTTTTTGCTATTCCAACTACCGGTATGCTCCCATATAACCCTAATTCCCTAAGTGCGTCGCAAGCGCTGCTCAGTTGTCCCTTGCCTCCATCAACGACAATAAGTTTAGGCAGATCTTCTGCTTGATCCAGCGATCGTTTGTATCTTCTACCTACGACCTCCTTCATAGAGGCAAAATCATCAAGCCCAACAACAGTTTTTATATTGAAATGCCTATAGTCCTTTTTTGAAGGTTTTCCATTTTTGAAACAAACCATCGAAGCTACCGGGTTAGTGCCTTGCAGGTTGCTATTATCAAAGCATTCAATATGATGAGGAAGCTCAGATAGTCTTAAATCTTGTTGTAGACGTTCAATGACTTCATTCTTTTCCCGCTTTGGCTTGGCTCGCAGAAGTTTCTCTTTCTTATATTCTAAGGCATTCTTTAGCGATAATTCAACAAGTTTTCTCTTATCTCCAATTTTTGGGGCGATAGATAACAGATTATCATCAAGTAAGAATTCATAATTGGAAAATACAATTTCATTGGCACTATTATGTCTGTATCTTAATTCAGACGATACGTAACCTAGCACGTCCTCAATTGATTCGTCTTCAGCTTTCTTTTGTTCAACCGTCCTGGCAAGAATAATAGCGCCGTCTTTTATTTGTAAATAATTAATTATACAAAGACTCGAATCACTATTTACAATGGAAAAAACATCAACGTCGGTCAACTTGGGGTTGACTACCGTAGATTTAATTTGGAATTTGTTTAACAGATCAAGCTTATTTTTGAACTTCTGTGCCTGTTCGAACTCCAATTGGCCGGCTGCCCCCTTCATCCGCTCCGAGAAGAACTTTGATACTACTGATAAATTACCTTTTAAAATACTTCTCGCTTGATCAATTTCCTGGTTGTAGTCTTCTTCCTTCTGCTTGTTTTCACAGGGCCCCAGACAGTTTCCGATGTGGTACTCAAGGCAAACTTTGAACTTTTGAGCTTCAATATTTGATTTACTCAGTTTTAGCTTACATGTACGAATCGTGTAGAGTTTTCTGATAAGATCTAACACACTTTTCATAGCTACCACGCTAGTGTAAGGACCGAAATACTCACCCTTGGAGGGATCATAAGTTCTCGTAGAAATGATTCGTGGAAACCGTTCTTGAACAATGCAGATGTAGGGAAAGGTTTTATCATCCTTCAGCAGAATGTTGTACTTAGGTTGGTTGGCCTTAATCAGGTTATTTTCAAGGAGAAGTGCATCAAACTCGCTGTTAGCTATCGTATATTCTATCGCTAGTATTTCCTCAGAAAGCTTTTTGGTTTTTCTATTTATGCCATGGGTCTTAGTAAAATAGCTTGCAACCCGTTTTCTGATATTTTTAGCCTTTCCTACATATATGAGTTTATCTTTTTTATCGTAAAACCTGTATACACCGGGGTTTGTAGGAAGTCTATTGCGTTGTGCGACTGAAAACTTGGAACTTTCCATTTAGGCGACAACTAGTGACCATCCGGGTCCCATTCCTGAGATGTTGTTATAATACTATCCGCTTTGCTGGCTTTGTACTTGTCACAATCGAGTACAACATCTATTCCTTTTACAGGTCTTTGGAATTTGCCTTTTTTATAACCTAATTCCTCATCTGCATAAACATTGGTCATGTACTTACTCCATATTGGACGAGCGGTGCGTCCACCTTGTCCATCAGACCACCGCTCAAAATGGATACTTCTTTCATCTCCACCTACCCAGATTCCAGTAACTAAATCATTTGTTACGCCCATATACCAGCCATCACTGGCGTTGTTTGTGGTTCCCGTTTTTCCCCCAATTTCATTATCAATTTTTAGTTCATAAGGAAGATAAGATGAGGTGCCGCCTTCTTCCTCTACACCACCCCTAAGCATATATAGCATTTTATAGGCTGTTTGTTCACTCATTGCCTGGCGTGTTTCCGGTACCCAATTAGCAATTACATTTCCATTTTTATCCTCTATTCTACTTATAAAATAAGGTTTTGTGTAGATGCCAAGGTTAGCAAAAGTACTGTATGCTCCCACCAGCTCAAAAACGGAAACATCGCTAACGCCAAGTGCAAGTGAAGGGACTGTGTCTAGCGAGCTTTCTATGCCTGTGCGTTTGGCGAAATCTACAACATTTTTAGGCGTAACCTCATTCATTAAATACACGGTTATACTGTTTACTGATTGAGCCATACCTTTTCTTATGGTCATCACTTCTCCAGATCCATATTTACCATCTGCATTTGGTGGCTGATATACACCTCCTTCAGGTAAAGGTATTGGAATAGTGTTGTCAGAAACTTCAAAACAA
Organism: uncultured Flammeovirgaceae bacterium; assembly: GCA_937899105.1. Taxonomy (GTDB): domain Bacteria; phylum Bacteroidota; class Bacteroidia; order Cytophagales; family Cyclobacteriaceae; genus Fulvivirga. Next base: position 12,706 of record CALBPF010000067.1, read on the forward strand.
GGTGGGTAGCCTAACTCAATGGCTGTACCATAAACAAAAGGTTTAAAAGTCGAACCTGGCTGTCTTTTCCCTTGACGTACGTGATCATATTTGAAATATTTATGGTTAATACCACCAACCCATGCCTTAATATGGCCGGTTTTAGGATCCATAGACATCATACCTGTATTTAAAAAGTGCTTATAGTATTTAACAGAATCTAAAGGACTAAGCATCGTGTCTATTTCACCCTTCCAGCTGAATATACGCATTGGTCTTGGGGTATTCATAACAATTTTGATTGAATCATTATCCTTTCCATACTTTTTCACGAGTTGTCTGTAGTGGTCTGTAGTTCGCTTGAAGCTCCTCTCCAAATAGTCTGGTATCACCTTTCCATTGCTTGTTCTCCAGGGTTCTCTTCCTTCCCATTTTTTATAGAAGGTCTCTTGAAGTTGGGCCATATGTTCTTCTACTGCTTTCTCAGCGTATCTTTGCATACGGCTGTCAATAGTCGTGTGTATTTTTAACCCATCTTCCCAGAGATCATAACCATTTTCTTTGCACCAAGCCATGAGGTCATTGCGAATTACACTTCTAAAATAAGTTGCTAATCCGGTGTTCTGATTAGTTACTTCGTAGCTTGATACGTCGATAGGCAATGCTTTCAGTGAATCCAGTTCTTCTGCCGTTACATGTCCATACCGTTTTAACTTATTCAGTACCTCGTTCCTTTTTCCAATTGAGCGGTCATAATTTAATATGGGATTAAATGCTGTATTTCCCTGTAGTAAACCTATAAGCACTGCTGATTCTTGATAATTTAAGCTATCAGCCGGTTTGCCAAAATAAGTTTCGGACGCTGATTTAATACCGAAGGCGCCCTGTCCGAATGGCACGGTGTTTAGGTACATAGCAATAATTTCTTTTTTTGTAAAATTACTCTCCAGTTGCGCAGATATTAACCACTCCTTTGTTTTGATGATGAGTTTATTCAATCCCGGAACCCTTATTAGCGGTGCGTCGGATTCGGTCTCTCCTTTGAATAGGTTTTCAGCTAATTGCATTGTAATAGTACTACCCCCACCTGCATATCCAAAAGTCAACACACCCTTTGCTGCTCTTAAAAGACCAATAAGATCAATTCCTGAATGACTATAAAAACGATGATCTTCAGAGGAGAGTAGTGTTGTCACCAGCTGATCAGACAGGTCTTCGTAACCTATCTGAAGCCTGTTCAACCTATAGTATCTACCGAGTGAAACTCCATCTGCTGATATCAACTCAGATGATAGATCATTTTCCGGATTCTCCAAAGCTTTTAAACTAGGCATTCCTCCATACATACCCGCAAGGTTTATGTTTACGGTAAAGACGTAAATAGGTAAGAGTATAAAACCTGCAAAGGCTAGTAACCATAGCGCCCAAACCGATTTTTTAATCCACTTTGAACGAATATTGAGTTTGTCTTTAAGACCCATTAGTGTAGTTCTTTTCAAAAAATCTTAGGTAAGTCTCGGGGTCCTTACTTTCGTAAAAAATATTAAAATTACTTTTGCTAATAACAAATTTACTGAATTTGGAATTCAGTGTATTTTCAGGAACAGGATTGTTCTGAATGTATGATGTAAAGTACTTTTCAGCTTCCTCTTTGGTGTCAAAATTTGAAACCATAACCATACTCAGCTCATCATTTAAAATTAGGCTACTGCTTTGTAAAGGTTGATTTGGGAAGTTGTCCGAATTGAAAGCGGTTATGACTTTATTTAGCTGATCGGTGATTTTGGCTTTGTTTTCATAAATCATAATGAAGTAATGGAGTTCCTCGAAGTATTCAATATAGTTGGCGCCTATAATTCGTCTTTGGCGTTCGCTAAAAGAGCGCGAAGCTTCAAGTAAGTCCCTTGCATAAGTAGTAATATCTGTGTCAGGATTTTTTTCTATGAATTCGCTTAGTTGATATTGGTAGATATTAATATCCTCCGTTTTCCCCGCAATTAGCGCTTTTAACAGGTGAAGCCTAGGAGTAAAAACAGTTTCAGGATACTGTTTTAAGCCGTTGTTGAGAATAAAAATAGCCGAATCATAATTTTCTTTCTCAAATTCTTCGTAAGCAACCTTGTAAACTACTTTAAGTTTTTCGTTTGCCAAAGTACTTTCTTCCGTATAGTTCGGATTTTTGACCAATTTGGCGAAGGTGGTATTTGGGTGCTTGCCAATTAACCGGTTAGCAAACTCTTCAGATTTACTATCGCCTAATTCTTTATAGATCAGATAGAGCTGATAAAGTGCCTCCGCTTCATATTCAGTTTTAGGGAAACGTTCAAGAAGTTTTTCGAACGCATTGGCAGAGTTCATTTCTTCTTCAAGATTAAACTTGTAGATATTTCCTAATCTGTAGTAGGCTTCTTCTATTTTATCTAAAGCTGCGGCTTTCTCTGCTTCAGCGAATGGAATTTGACTAAACATGGCCTCAGCTTTTGATGTATTGGTATTTTCTAATTCAACACCTGTTGATTCTGATCCACTAGCAATAGCGACCTCTTCACCTGAAGCATTTGGTCCACCTCGCGCTCTTGATGCCTCTTTGTTTGATCTTCTCCAATCATCTTCCAGAGGTCTGTCACCCCAAATTCTGTCAAATTCAGATTGCCCTTGAGCTACGGCTGATGGGTTTCCAAAATACCACGCTGAGCTGGATATACCGGATCCCTGATTCCTGAGATCCAGATTATTTTGCCTCTGCCGCTTTTTTGCCTTCTCTTGAGCAGCCTTCTTTCTGTCCTCTTCCTCTTGGATAATAAAGTCAATTATGTCTCTTACTTCAGCGCTATCCAGCTTCGCCAGAGTTAAGAGGCTGTCTTGCTCATATATTACATTTAGTTGCATTACAAAATCAGCCAGAATCTCTTGACGTGCCTTTATCTTGCTGTAATTATCATAGTCCTCGGGCAGTGCGGTAACGGTGCTGTCGTAGTAAGCCTTGGCCAGTTCGTAGTCTCTGAGGCTGTCATAATAGATTGAACCCAAACGTAAGTATGAAAGTCCTTTTTGACGTTTATTTGACGAAGCTTCTAATAATGATGACTTGTAATACTGGATGGCTAAGTCAAGGTCATGTTGCTTGACCTCAAACTCACCCATTTCAAAATAGATTTTATCCTTGAATTCTCTATTTTTCTTATCTGTTAATAGTTTTTGGAATAGTTTTCGTGTTGTTTTTGCGTCTTTTGTTTTTCCAATTTCCGCAACCTGGGCCATATTTAGCCTGGCATAAAAATCAAGCTCGTACTCAGGATGGCTGGCAATACATCTCTTATAATGATTAAAGGCCTCGGCATCAAAACCTAACTCTTGATAGATCTGGCCGATCATAAAGTAAATTCTGCCTTTGCCTTCCTTCTTTTTTATTAAAGGCGCCGCTTTTACCAGGTTTTCTAATTGTTTGTCTACGTTGTTGGTTTGTTCGTAGAAATACGCACGGTTTAAGTGTAGAAACTTTTCATTTTTCTTACTTACCTTTTCTTTTTTAAGAAAGTCCGATACTGCTATTGCATTATTGAATTCCTTATATTCAATAAATGTTTTTAGCAGACGAATGAGAGCTTCATGTCGCGCGTTATCATCCTCACTTTTTATATTAACATATTTAAATGTTTCGATGGCATTGACAAAATCCAAATTATAATGTCTGGCTAGGCCTACCAATATGTAACTATCATCGACCCATTTACTATTCTTGTGCCTTTCTATTGCTATTGAAGCTTTTTTTATAGCTTCTTCTACTTGGCTATTGTAAGATACAGCAAGTGTAGAGTCAAGCTCGGGGTATATTTTAAGAATATTGTTATAATCGTTATCCCTATTCTCTTCCAGAATGGCTTCAATTTCTTGAATGTTCTGCTTAGCGTAGAAGTAAGCATTATAATGGGCTGTAGTATTATGAAATGTTTTACTTATAACATTCTTCCGTTCGGTAGAGCACGAGACTAAAAGCGCCGCGGCCAGAATACAGCAGACTAAAAATTCGAAACGCATTTTAGAAACGTTCAGGAGTATTTTCTAACATGTAGCTTATAACGCAAAAAGTGCTGTTTTACGTACAATAATAGTTTATTATATCTATTTTTGGGTATTTATTAACTAATCTATTCAGATTTTGCGGGCTAGAAAAACACTATCCAGCTGGTTGGTCAATAAGTACTTGTTGATAATCAGAAATGAGGAAAACTTTGCTGAAAAATCCACCCTTAGTTTTACTTATGCTAAAGTCATTCTATTAGCCGTTACTATTTTTGTACTACTTATGCTTTTAAGCCTATTGTTGGTTAAAACGTTACTTGCTCAGTGGTTTGATCCCCGACACGCTCAAATAGAGGCAAATAAACGGCTGATGTCGTTACAGATTAAAGTGGACTCATTGGCGCTGGAAGTAGATCAAAAGGATAGGTTTATACTAAATTTTCAGCGTGTTCTAAGCGGTGATACTGCGCAGGTTTATGAGGCTTATAACGATCAAGTGACTTCCGAAGGTAATATCGCAAATAATAATATCGATGTCACTAGTCTTTCGCCGGTAGATTCACAATTCCGGCAGGAATTCGAACAAACGGATTTATCATTATTGCGATTTGCTTCTGCAAGCTATGGAGACCTTCAGGAAATATTTTTCTTTTCTCCGATAGTAGGTTTCGTATCAGCGCCGTATAATGTTCGTGAAGGTCATTTTGGAATTGACATCGTTGCTAAGAAGAACGAGCCGGTAAAGTGTGTAGCGGATGGAACCGTAATTATGGCTTCATGGACACAGGATTCTGGCTATGTTATGGCCATCCAGCATAGAGGTAACATTATTTCCGTTTATAAACACAATGCTGAATTATTAAAAGAAGTTGGTAACTTTGTAAATGCTGGGGAAATTATCTCCATTATTGGTAATACAGGCGATCTAACGGATGGCCCTCATTTACATTTTGAACTTTGGTATAACGGCACTTCTGTAGATCCGGAAGAGTTCGTCACTTTTTAAACTTAAAACAATCAACATGTTTGCATCAAAAGAAGACCACAAAGTAGCGGAGGAGATTAGCAACTCCAGCAACATTATTGGAAAAGGTACTATTTTACAAGGGGATATAGAAACCTTTGGTAACATGAGAATTGAGGGGCGTGTAGTGGGTAATGTGAAGACCAAATCAAAAATCGTTCTTGGCCAATCTTCAAAAATTGAAGGTAATGTACTTGCCCAAAATGCTGAAGTGGAAGGCGAATTAAATGGAAACATTAGAATAACTGATGTATTGATCCTTAAGCCGACGGCAGTTATTCATGGTGATATCATTACTAATAAGCTGATTGTCGAATCTGGCGCCGCTTTCAATGGAGGTTGTAAAATGGGTGTTACAAACAAAGAGATTAAGATAGGAGAAACTGCTCAGCCTCAGAATGGAAGACCCATCAAAAGAGAAGAAGCAAAGGCCGTTTAACCCTTTTATAAGATTCACCGGATTGGCTCTTCAAATGGGCCTTACCATTTACCTAGGAAGCCTCTTGGGAAGCTATTTAGATGATACGTATTCTAACCAAGCGGGGCTTTACACCAAAATTTGTACGTTGTCGGCAGTTTTTTTATCCATTATTTCGGTAATTCGGCAGGTTACCCGATTTCAGAAGTAGAATGCTAAAAAGAATTTTTATTTCTATAGTAGCAGCGCTAATAGCCTCAACGGTAGTTTTTTATGGTCATAATGCCATTCTGAGTTCTGCCGAATTGAAGATATCATTCTCCCTTTTCAATAGCTATGTCTTTCATTTGGTATTTTTTATCATTGCCGTATTGGCAATAGAAGTAATTTTTATGCTAAACCCGGCCCAACTCGGGTTTGCTTACCTTGGAATAATTTTCACAAAGTTGGGGGCATTTATTGTTGTGTTTAAAGGAGTTCTATTTGATCAGGAGGCATTGCCAATGGAAACACGTCTATCTTTGGTAGTTCCACTGCTTATTTACATTCTGCCGGAGGCTTTTTATTGCGCCAGAATGCTTAAAAAAGTAGACGCCAATTCATAGTTTTCAAATCCAGAATAAAAGAAGTAAACAACCAAGGTATTTTGCCATAAGTTATTAGCTTTGCGCCTGAATTCAACGGAGATATGAATAGGACGGCAATTTCTGGTATTTTACTTTCATTTTTACTTGTTTTAGCGCCTCTAATATTGCTGGCATCGGATAGTCAGCCTTCAGGTGAAGGGAACCTGATCGACACTCCGGAAGAGATCAATGATTATATAGTACATCATTTACAAGATTCGCATGATTTTACTCTTTATACTGATGGAGAAACCGGGCATCATATCGGGTTTCCTCTACCGGTAATTCTTTGGGATGACGGTCTTAAAGTATTCAGCTCATCCAGGTTTCACCATGGAGAAACTGTTGCGGAGGTAGACGGAAATTATTACAGCCTTTACCACAGTAAAATATATAAGACAAACGCCAATGGTGATTTAGACCTAGACGAGGCCGGACATTCACATAATGCAAGACCACTAGATTTTTCAATAACTAAAAGTGTGCTGGGTATGCTAATAGCAGGTATACTTCTAGTTTGGGGATTTGGTTCACTTGCAAAAAGCTATAAAAAAGGACCTCTGCCTACAGGTTTAGGGAGAGTGTTAGAACCGCTCGTAATTTATGTGAGAGATGATATAGCTAAACCCAATATTGGAGAGAAGAAACACAGAAAGTTTATGGGGTTCTTACTCACAGCTTTTTTCTACATCTGGGTGTTAAATCTTATGGGTATGACTCCTTTGGGTTTCAACGTTACCGGTCAGATAGCAGTGACGGTATGTCTGGCGGCGTTTACTTTCTTTATCACTCAATTTAGCGGAAATAAAAGCTACTGGGGACATATCTTCTGGATGCCGGGTATTCCAATACCAATGAAGATATTACTAATACCTGTCGAAATCTTAGGGATGTTTACTAAGCCTTTCGCACTACTCATCCGACTTTTTGCTAACATGACTGCAGGTCACTTTGTGGTGATGAGCTTGATAGCTTTGATGATAACCATGAAGGCACAATTCGGAGTGGTAGCATCGACAGGGATTGCGTTCTTCCTGGCGTTTTTTATATCGCTGATAGAGCTTTTAGTGGCCTTTTTACAGGCCTATATATTCACTATGCTGTCAGCCCTGTTTATCGGCATGGCAGTAGCAGATCATGATGATCATTAACTTGAAATTTTTGTTTAATTATTTATAAATCAAATCACATGTACAACTTAATTGGAGCAGGACTAATTGTAATTGGTGGAGGTATTGGACTTGGCCAGATTGGTGGTAAGGCAATGGAAGGTATTTCACGTCAGCCTGAAGCTACCGGCAAAATTCAAACTGCCATGATTATTATTGCGGCGCTTTTGGAAGGACTAGCTTTCGGCGCCTTGATCCTCGGAAAATAATTGTATCCGAACACACCTTGTTTAGCGATAGGCTGCAAGGTGTGTTCTTATTAAACAAAAATAAAGCAATACACTATGGAGCAACTAATCAATGATTTTTCTCCGGGTCTGTTTTTTATGCAGATCCTGATTTTTGTCCTTATACTTTTCTTATTAATAAAATTTGCATGGCGTCCAATTTTGGAATCGCTAAAGATCAGAGAGGAGTCTATACAGGATGCATTAAATTCAGCTGAAAAGGCGAAAGAAGAGATGGCCACGCTGCAGGCAGATAACAAAAAGCTTTTAGATGAAGCTAGAAAAGAACGCGATCAAATTCTAAACGATGCTCGTGGTATTGCTAATAGTATCAAGGAGGAGGCCAAGGAAGATGCCACAAAACAGGCCGAGAAAATGATTGAGGATGCAAAAAAGGCTATAAATACCGAAAAGCAAGCTGCATTGACAGAGGTGAAGACTAAAGTCGCTGAGCTCTCTCTTCAAATTACTGAAAAGGTACTTCGAAAAGAATTGAAAGATAGTAAAGCACAAAAAGCGCTCATTGAAGATTTCATTAAAGACGTCAATTTAAGCTAAGCTATGTCAGAGTATAGAGTTGCTTCACGTTATGCGAAATCTCTGCTTTCATTGGCGGATGACCAAGGTGTTCTTGATAAAGTGCATGCTGATATGCAGCTTTTCTTAAATGTATGCTCTGAAAACAGAGAGTTTTTCTTGTTGCTAAAGAACCCGATTGTTAAGCATGAGAAAAAAAGGACCATACTGCAAGCGATATTTAAGGGTAAAGTAAATGATCTTACACTGGCCTTTTTTAATATAATTACAAGAAAAAACAGGGAGTCCGTACTTCCGGAAATGGCTAAAGAGTTTGATCATCAGTATAATGTAAGCAAGGGAATAGAAGAGGCTACGGTAACTACCGCTGTTCCTTTAAGCAAAGAGCTAAAGGCAGAAATAGAGAAGCTGGTTAAGAAGATAAGCTCTAAATCGAAAGTGGACCTTATTGAAGTTATAGATGAAGATCTAATAGGTGGCTACATTCTCAAAGTTGCCGATCGTCAGATTGATGACTCAATCAAAAGCAAATTGAAAGCACTTGAACTTAAGTTCAGTCAAAACCCATATATAAAAGAATTTTAAAATACAGGCATATGTCGAACGTTAGACCAGACGAAGTTTCAGCGATATTAAGAGAGCAGCTATCAGGTGCTAAGACCGAGGCTGAATTAGAAGAAGTAGGAACTGTTCTTGAGGTAGGTGATGGGGTTGCCAGAATCTATGGACTTTCTAAGGCTCAAGCTGGTGAGCTCTTAGAGTTTGATAATGGATTAAGGGCGCTCGTTCTCAATCTTGAAGAAGACAATGTGGGAGCTGTACTTCTGGGTGATTCACAAGATATTCATGAGGGTGACACTGTAAAACGTACCGGTAGAATTGCATCTATAAATGCAGGCGACGGTATGACAGGAAGAGTGGTAGACACACTTGGTAATCCTATTGATGGTAAGGGGCCTATTGAAGGTGAAACCTTTGAGATGCCGTTGGAACGAAAGGCACCCGGCGTAATCTTTCGCCAGCCGGTTAGTGAACCCCTTCAAACAGGTATTAAAGCGATCGACTCGATGATTCCGATTGGCAGGGGCCAGCGTGAACTTATCATTGGTGACCGTCAAACAGGTAAAACGGCTGTGGCCATTGATACTATCATCAACCAAAAAGAGTTTTACGATAGGGGTGAGCCTGTTTATTGTATTTATGTAGCTGTAGGGCAGAAAGCATCTACAGTAGCTGGTGTTGTTGCCGCCCTTGAAAAGGCCGGAGCGATGGCCTACACCGTAATTGTATCGGCGTCAGCTGCCGATCCTGCACCTATGCAGTTCTTTGCACCATTTACCGGAGCTTCCATTGGTGAGTATTTCAGAGATACAGGTCGTCCGGCACTGGTTATTTACGATGATTTATCAAAACAGGCTGTGGCTTACCGTGAGGTATCATTGCTGCTTAGAAGACCTCCGGGCCGTGAAGCATACCCGGGTGATGTATTCTACCTTCATTCAAGACTTTTAGAAAGAGCAGCAAAGATCAATGACAATGAGAGTATTGCGAAGGATATGAATGACCTTCCGGACTCTTTAAAAGATAAAGTAAAAGGAGGAGGCTCTTTGACCGCACTTCCGATTATTGAAACACAGGCAGGTGACGTAAGTGCGTATATTCCTACTAACGTAATCTCTATTACTGACGGTCAGATCTTCCTTGAAACCAACTTATTTAACTCCGGTATTCGCCCTGCTATTAATGTAGGTATATCCGTATCCAGGGTTGGTGGTAATGCTCAGATCAAATCGATGAAAAAGGTGGCGGGTACCTTAAAACTCGACCAGGCTCAATTTAGAGAATTAGAAGCTTTTGCAAAGTTTGGTTCTGATCTCGATGCGGCAACAAAGCTGACAATTGAAAGAGGTAGAAGAAACCTGGAAATACTTAAACAAGCCCAGTATTCACCGGTGCCTGTTGAAGAACAGGTGGCGATCATCTATGTTTCTACTAAAGGTATGATTGATAATGTTCCAGCAGATAAAGTTCGTGCTTTCGAACAGAATTTCCTGGATATTATGAAAGCTAAGCATAGGGATGCTTTAGACACATTAAGGGCAGGTAAACTAGATGATAGTGTAATTGAAACGCTCTCATCAGTAGCCAAAGATCTTTCACAGGAATATTCAGCATAACTATAAATAGCAAATGCCGAGTTTAAAGGAAGTAAAAAGTAGGATCCAGTCTGTAACATCAACACAGCAGATTACCAAAGCCATGAAAATGGTGGCGGCTGCAAAGTTGAGACGCGCCCAGGATAATGTTACCCAAATGAGACCTTATGCTCAAAAGCTGAGCTCTTTGCTTCAGAATCTTTCCTCACAAAGTGAAGGTGAGATTGCGGGTTATTCAGGAGTGCGGCCCGTAAATAAAGTGTTGATTATGGCGGTTACTTCTGATAAGGGATTGTGCGGTGCATTTAACAGTAACGTTTTCAAGGCTACTAATAAGCATATTGAAGACAATTATGCTTCTGAAATGAAGGCTGGTAGTGTAACTATTCTTCCTTTAGGGAAAAAGGCGTTGGATTACTTCACCAAGCGTAACTACAATGTAAAAGCAGACTTTTGGGAACAGTTTAGTCCGGTAGACTTTAAGAAAAGCGCAGCGGCAGCTGAGTTTGCAATGAAGGGTTTTTTGGCCGGTGATTTTGACAGGGTTGACCTCATCTATAATGAATTTAAGAATGTGGCTACTCAAATCATGATCACAGAACAGTTTCTACCTATACTGCCTCCTGAAGCAGCTTCCACATATGATGTAGATTATATCTATCAACCCTCTAAAGAAGAGATTGTAGAAGAACTTATTCCAAAGTCTTTAAAAATTCAAGTATTCAAAGGTGTGCTTGATTCCAACGCAGCAGAGCACGGCGCCCGAATGACCGCCATGGAGCAAGCCACGGATAATGCAGCTGAGTTATTAAAAGAACTTAAGTTGACCTATAACAGAACACGGCAGGCGGCTATTACCAAGGAAATTCTGGAGATTGTGGCTGGAGCTGAGGCGCTGGGGTAAGAGGATTTACAGGAGTTATCGTGACCTTTCGGAAAAAAGGTTGACTGGAATAGGTATTCAGAGTACTACTAAAATAGCCGTCAAGTCCAATACTTGGTGGCTTTTCCTTTCTCTAAGTGTCATTTCCAATTGTGTATGAGGACTTAGTTACAAATAACGGTGACATGCCCAGTATTCTGGAAAAGGACGTAGATCCTGGCACTTCAATACATGATTATGCTGTTTCGATTCTATAAAATGCCACTTATGTAAAGTTGGT
>CALBPF010000068.1 GCA_937899105.1 uncultured Flammeovirgaceae bacterium
ATGTATTTAGGTTATAAAATTCAGCCACTTTCCCTAACCTAGCCTCATGAATTTATGTCAAATGATCACCATAAAGGAAGAGACTTAAGGAATATGTATGTCTTTTTATGAGTAGTTTAGTATTTACATGTCTATAAAAAAACTTATCCAGGAGAAATGCTGCGGCAAGCACGTTCCGGAAGGTCTGGTAGCCTCAATCCGCGCCAAGGTTATTCACATTGCTGAATAATGAGTAAAGGAAAAGCGCTCATTTTTTCTGCTCCGTCTGGTTCGGGAAAAACTACAATAGTCCAACACTTGTTAGAAACAAATCCTAAACTTGGTTTTTCAATATCTGCCAGTACCCGAGATAAAAGAGGCCGCACTGAGGAAAATGGCAGAGATTATTATTTTCTTTCACCCAAAGAGTTTAAGCAAAAAATAGACAATGATGAGTTCATAGAATGGGAGGAAGTCTACGAAGGGAATTTCTATGGCACCATGAAAAGTGAAATAGAGAGGATTTGGTCTGATGGAAAAAATGTCATTTTTGATGTAGATGTTAAGGGGGGTATTAATTTAAAGAAGTACTTTGGAAATGACGCTTTAGCGGTCTTTGTAAAAGTGCCTTCTATGGCAGTCTTAAAGTCACGATTAACCGATAGAAATACTGAGTCTGATAATAGCCTTTCTCAGAGGTTATTCAAAGCCGAATTCGAGATGAGTTTCGAGGATAAATTTGATGTTACTCTGGTTAATGCAAAACTGGAAGAATCGCTTAAGGCTGCTGAACGCCTTGTAAATGATTTCATTTCACGGTAGTAATGAACATCGGCCTGTTTTTTGGTTCGTTTAACCCCATTCATAGTGGTCACCTGATTATCGCCAATATCATGGTAGAAACTACTGATTTGGATGAAGTATGGTTCGTAGTCTCACCTCAAAATCCCTTTAAATCCAGTAAATCACTGTTACATGAGTTTGATAGAATGGACATGGTAAACCAGGCTATTTTCGATAATTATAAACTTCGTGCCTCTGACGTTGAATTCTCAATGCCAAAACCTAATTATACTATCGATACACTTACCTATTTGGCCGCGAAACATGATAACAAGAAGTTTGCTTTGATCATTGGTGAAGACAACCTTTCCCACTTTCATAAATGGAAAAATTCGGAAGTTCTCCTTAATAATTATCAATTATATGTATATCCCAGACCTAAGGTGCAACCTTCCGAGCTTAGTTCGCATCCTAATGTGAAAATGGTAGAAGCGCCAATGATTGATATCTCAGCCACCTTCATTAGAAAATGTATTCAAAATGGATTTTCCGTCAAATATTTAGTGCACGATGCTGTTGAGGAAATAATCAAAGCAAAAGGCTTTTATCTTTAAAATCCGGTATAATATTTGACCCCAAGACCGTCTCACTTAACCATTATTATGCGCAAGATCTACATAACCCTACTTTTAACGTTATTGGTTTGTTCACAGCTTTTTGCCGTAGGAGTCCGAGGTAAAATAACAGGTGATGATGGCCAGCTTCTGGCCTTTGCAACTATATATGTTAAAGAATTAGGGACAGGGACCGCCGCTAATGCTGAAGGTTATTATGAATTGAATTTAGCGCCTGGAACGTATACTATAACTTACCAGTATATCGGTTACGGATCATTGACTAAAGTTGCCGAAATCTCAGATCAATGGATTGATCTGGACATAGAACTGGCCACACAAGTGGTGATGCTTAAAGATATTGAAGTTAGGGCGGGCAAGGAAGATCCTGCCTATACAATAATGCGAAAGGCAATTGCCAAAAGTAAATTTCATATTCAACAAGTCGATAAATATACGGCCAAAGTCTATATAAAAGGGACGGGGCAATTAACGAATTCGCCTTTCTTTTTGCGTAAAACCTTAGAGAAAGAAGGCATTGATGAGGATCGTGTATTCATCTCTGAAAGCGTGAGTGAAGTTGAATACATTCGACCAAATACCTACAATGAAAAGGTGATATCAATTCGCAGCAGCGGAGAAGATAAAAATGGAAGCCCTAATGGATATGTTTACGGATCATTTTATGAGCCTGAGATAGCCAATTCTATTTCACCCCTTTCGCCCCGAGCATTTTCTTATTATCGTTTTGTGTACGATGGTACATATCGCGATCGTGGATATGAGATTAGCAAAATCAATGTAATACCCAGATCAAAAGGAGATAACGTATTCCAGGGGAAGATTGAAATTGTTGAGGACTATTGGAGTCTCTACAGTGTTGACCTCAAAACTACCAAGCTGGGTATCAACTTTGACGTAAGGCAAATTTACGAACCGATTCACCCTAGCGTATGGCTGCCTGTTACTCATGACTTCAGCGTGAATGGTAAGGTGCTAGGCTTTGAATTTGAGGCTAAGTATTTAGCTACAGTTAGTGACTATGTAGTGGAAGTTAATCCCGATTTAGATGTTGAGATCGAGGTGATTGATGAAAAAGTAGAGAAAGAACTGGCAGATACACTTGAGGAACAAGTTAAAACTGAGGAAGCAGGTGAGTTTCAAACCATGATGACATCGGGAAAAGAATTAACACGTAAGCAGCTTCGAAAAGTGATAAGAGAATATGAAAAAGCTGAATTAGAGGAGTCCGATGAGCCTGAGGTAATAGAGAATAGGTCATTTGAGGTGGACTCTACAGCCCACAATAGCGATTCTCTTTATTGGCAAAAAATTAGACCCATTCCCCTCACAGAACTCGAGATCAAAGGTTATTCAAAAACGGATAGTATTTCTCGTGCCGAGCGCCTGGAAAGTGAAGGGGATACTTTGAAAACCAGAAAGAACAGAGCCACAAAGTTATTGGACCCAATACTCGGTAATACCTATAAGCTGGCGGATCGGACACATCTTAGACTTCACGGTCTTAGTGGATTGTTTAACACAGTAGATGGGTTTGACTTAAATACCCGTATTTCATTTACTAAAACTATGAAGAATGAAAATAAAAGCTGGTTGAGAACCGGAGTCACCGCAAGATATGCTTTTGCCAGAGACAGATTTAATGGACTATATGATCTGCGCTATGATTTCGGTGAGTCCAAAAACCGTTCTTCTCTTCGGGCCGAGGCTGGACGCTACATACAGCAGTTTAGTTCTGATGAGCCTATACACCCGATAGTTAACACTTTCATGAGCCTCTTATTTGAGCGAAATTATATGAAAATATACGAGCAGGATTATTTTAAGATATCATTCAAACAAGAGTTTGCTAACAAATTAAATATGGAGGTAGGTTATGATTTTGCAGAGCGAAGACAGCTTTTTAATAATTCAAGTTATCGTCTGATTGACCGTTCAGGTGATGGTTACACCCCAAATGCTCCGTTGAGCGAAGAGCTTTTGGATACCTCATTTCCTGAGCATAAAGCTTCTATTATAACAGGTTCGATCAATTATAGACCATGGCTTAAGTTCAGAATAAGCAATGGTCGCAGGTATGCCATCGAAAACTCATCACCCCGATTTTCGCTCTTATATAAACAAGGTTTGGAAGGGCTATTAAATAGTGATGTCGATTACCAATTCATAGAATTAGGGTACCGACATACCTTCAAGATTGGGATCAGAGGGATAGTGGATATTTCAGCAAAGGCTGGCACATTCTTATCAGATGATGCACTCTTCTTTATGGACTATAAGCATTTTTTAGGTAACCAGACCCCGTTCTCCACTTCAGACCCCGTTGGTAGCTTTAGGCTTTTGGACTATTATAGATTTAGTACTACCAACGATTATTTTACCGGTAGTATCCATTATCAATTCAGGAAATTCCTGGTGACCCAAATGCCTCTAGTCAGGCTATAAGGCGTCAGGGAGAGTTTCTTTGCAAACCATCTTGCCACGGACATCTCTAACAACTACACTGAGCTAGGGTATGGCATTAACTATATCTTTAGGTTATTTAGAGTGGAGGCCATCACTTCTTTTGAAAACGGCAAATACAAAGATTTCGGAGTTAGACTAGGAATAGCAGTAAATCTAGATGGTGTCTTCTAAGTAAAAATACCTAATGCTTATCCGTACTCCTACTTACTAAAATATGACATAAACAGCTGATTGCTAGATACTACCAACAGATAGTAGATTTGTATTTATCAAGTTTATTATCTGGTATGAAACAGCTCCCAAGAGATTTATATCTAGCCTTTTTTATGGTATTTGTACTTGTTTCGTACAATGATTACACTCACTATTTTAACGCTGGAAAACTCGGGAATTTTGAAATAGAAGGAGTTCTATTCACCACTTCTCAGTCTGGTAAATTAAAGGGACAACTGTGAAAGATTTTATCTCTACCGACAGTCAGTACGAGTTGCTTAATATGGCGACCGGAACATCTAAAACTAATATGAGCGATTACCAACTTATTAAAGACCTGGTAATTTCTTGCCGACTTAAGAGAATTGTGGAGTCATACACGTTTATCGACCATTTACTTGATAGTAAAAACATTAGTCTTCTACGTCATGATAGGTTACATGTTACATCATGAGGAAGCACAATCAACCTGGAAATAATCTAAAGTTTAAAAAATGAAAGTTCAAATCTTATCAATGTTAATCTTCCTCTGTGGCCATTTTACGCAGTCATATGGGCAGGTAGAAAAATATAAGGCTCTCTTTATTTACAAATTCGTACAAGGTATGGAATGGCCAGTTAGTAAGGTTTCTGATACATATAAGATTACCGTATTAGGTGATGATGCTGTGTTTAATCAGTTAAAGACGATGATCAAAGGTAGGTTCGTAAACGGGAAAGAAATAGAAGTGTCGAAATATAAACCGGGTACGCCTTTAGAAAATTATGTTATATTGTTTTTGGGCCATTCTAAGCGCAGTCTTTTCGAGAACCTTCAAAAAGAAGCGGTTTCTAGTTCCACTGTACTTATTACCGAGACACCGGGATTTGCGCAAAAAGGTTCCTTTATAAACTTTAATGTCGAATCGTCAAAATTGAAGTTTGAATTAAACAAATCAAGTTTTAACACTTCAAGTGTCAAGGTTAGTGGGACACTTGAATCTTTGGCAACCATTGTAAACTGATTTTTGATATGAAAGTCACAATAGGAAAGAAAATTACGGGAGGCTTTTTACTGCTTATTCTATTATTTGTAAGTAGCGCATTGATAAATATCATATCGCTTAATTCAAGTAGAAGCGTTGTGAATGAGAATAGCACGGTTCTTATACCCTCAGTACGTGCGTTAGATGAATTCCGGTTAATGGTAACCCGATCAAAAATGCTATCGACTAACTGGGTGTATCTGCAGGCTAGTGATCAAGACAAGCAGGAGTTAAAGAAGCTCCATAATATCGATTATCCAATGCTTAAAGAGAAGCTTAAAAACCTTGCCGAGCAGTGGGAAGATGCTTCTCAGAAAAGCTCTTTAGATAGTTTGTTTGAAGAGTTTGAAGGGTTACTGGAAATAGAAAAAGGGATTATGAGCAATCTGGTAACTTTTGAGAATTATGAAGATCCTATGACCAAGCTTTTGAGTGAGGATGAAATAGAGTCAAGCGTACTTCCGATCACAGCTAGTATTATGCATGGTCTTACTAACTTAAGCGGGCAAAAAGAAAATGAAGCAAGCAACCGACAGCAAGATTTAATTGAGGGCTTCGAATTTTTGGTGAACTTAATGATCATTATTGGGGTAGTCGTTGTCATAGTTGGCCTATTAGCCGGAATACTACTTTCAAGAGCCATTACTAACCCTATTTCCTATTTAAAGAACATTATTTCCGGATTAAGCAAAGGCGAGCTACCTGAAGAAGGAGCTCAGTTTGAATTTCCCAAGGATGAAGTGGGCGATATGGGAGAGTCTGTATATACCCTGGTAAATGGCCTTAGGTCTACCTCAGACTTTGCTGAAAAAATAGGTAAGGGCAAATATGACTATGAATTCGAAGCGTTGAGTGAAAATGATACTTTGGGAAATGCATTACTGGATATGCGTGAAAATCTTAAATCGGTTGCAGAAGAAGATAAAAAAAGAAATTGGTCCGTTACTGGTCAGGCGAAATTTGGTGAAATTTTGAGACATAATCAGGAAGATGTCAAGGCGCTCGGTGATCAGGTAATTTCCGAGCTTGTAAAGTATATGCAGGCCAATCAGGGTAGCCTGTTTATCATCAATAATGATAACGAAGGTGAAGAATATCTTGAGCTTGTTTCGTGCTATGCTTGGGATAGAAAAAAACATCTGGAAGAAAAAATAAGTAAAGGTCAGGGTCTAACAGGACAAGCGTGGCTCGAAGGAGATGTAATTTACCTTACAGAGGTACCTGAAGATTTTATAAAAATAACTTCCGGTTTAGGTGAATCGACCCCAACTTGTGTTATAATTCAACCGCTAGCGGTAAACGATGAAATCTTTGGCGTTGTTGAACTGGCCTTGTTTCGTGAACTGGAAGAATATGAAAGAGAATTTCTCACCAAAATAGCTGAAAGCATTGCTTCTACAGTTTCTGGTGTGAGTACAACCCAGAAAACCAAGATATTACTTGAGCAATCTCAACAGCAGACGGAAGAAATGCGGGCGCAAGAGGAGGAAATGCGACAGAATCAGGAAGAACTGCAGGCTACCCAAGAAGAGATGGAGCGCCAGAAGTCGGAACTTCAAGAAGAGATATTACAACTGAAACAACAGCTGGAGCCTGCATAGGTTCCTTGTGCAGCGGTTTTACTCTTACACGATTGGAGCCGCGGGTACTTTTATCTTTATAAAGATTGTACGGGTTGTTACTTCGATAATAAAGATCGCTACTTAAGAATGCTCAGTCTAATACGAAATATGTTTTTGTATTTAATATACCTGGCGGCTGACTACCAGCAATTATGAATCAACTAAAATTGATAATATTATTGGGGTTGGTAATCAAAATAATACTGCCAGCAACGTCATAAGATTTCCTGGTGTTCAACCAATAATCAGTACACTATCGAAAGTGGCGTAGGTTAAAGATCATAACTAACGAACCCCTCTATAGAAGCTAGAGTAACTTGAAAAGACCCTAATCAAATGAGAGTAGATTAGTTAATAAATGCTAAGATTTTCTTAACTAAAAGGGGGCGCTTGTAAGTGGTGAATTAATAGAGGTCTAACACCAACCCTTTATACAGTCATTATCTCTTCTTCCTTCTTGTGAAGGATTTCATCTACTTTTTTAGAATACTCGTCAGTAAGGGCTTGAACGTTATCTTCTGCCCTTTTGATATCGTCTTCGGACGCGCCGTCTTTTTGCAGCTGTTTTAGGCCATCATTTGTCTCTTTACGTGCATTGCGGATGCTGATCTTCCCCAGCTCACCTTCATGTTTTACCTGTTTCACAAGTTCTTGGCGTCTTTCTTCGGTAAGCATTGGAATGTTGACAATCACTTGTTCACCATCATTTTGAGGGTTAAGGCCAAGATCGCTATTGATAATTGCTTTTTCAATTTCCTGAATAAGAGCTTTCTCCCAAGGCTTGATCATCAAAGTACGAGCGTCTGGCGTAGTAACCGAGGCCGTTTGATTTAAAGGGGTAGGGCTGCCATAGTAGTCTATCATTATGCTATCAAGCATATTTGGAGATGCTTTACCGGCTCTTATTTTTAATAGTTCTGTTCCTAAATGCTTTAACGCCTTATCCATCATTTCTCTGGCGTCATCAAGGTACATTTGGATTTCTTCCATAATCAATAGCGTTGGTTATTTTATTAGTGTTCCTGCCATTTCTCCTTCCATAATGCTGGCAAGATTCCCCGGTTTATTCATATCAAATACTATTATGGGCAGTTTGTTTTCCTGACAAAGCGTGAATGCAGTCATGTCCATAATATTTAAATTTTTTTCGTAAGCTTCCTGAAAGGACAGCTCATTATACCTTGTAGCCGTAGCATCCTTTTCAGGATCTGCTGTGTATACTCCGTCCACACGTGTTCCTTTAAGCACGACATCTGCCTGTATTTCAATAGCCCTTAGACTAGCTGTAGAATCAGTAGTAAAATAAGGGTTTCCTATTCCGGCTCCAAAAATCACAATTCTACCTTTTTCTAGATGTCGTATAGCTCTACGCCTTATAAAAGGTTCGCAGACCTGCTCCATCTTTATACCTGACATTAACCTCGTGTAGAGACCGGCGCTTTCTAGCGCACTTTGCAAGGCCATGCCGTTGATGACGGTAGCGAGCATACCCATATAGTCTCCCTGGACTCGCTCAATGCCAGAGCCTTCTGCCTGAACTCCTCTAAATATATTTCCACCGCCAATCACAATGGCAATTTCAACGCCCTGGTCTTTGACGGCCCTTATTTCTTCGGTATACTGCTTTAATCGATTAGGATCAATCCCATACTGACTGCCGCCCATTAACGCCTCCCCACTCAACTTTAACAGAATCCTTTTGTATTTCATAGAGAAGCCAGCTTATTAGTTTATTAAAATTTCACAAATATAGTCGGCTCTTTGGAATTAGAGCAGTCGTAGTTGTCAAAATTGAATAAGCACCTGATTTTTCTCTACACTCTCACCTTGGGCGGCCTTAACTAATTTGACTATGCCGTCGCTTGGAGACTTGATAACGTTTTCCATTTTCATAGCTTCAAGTACTAGAAGTGGGTCGCCTTTTTTCACCTCCTGGCCTTCTACTACAGACATTGAAAGAATGAGTCCCGGCATTGGGGCTTTTACATTATTGATCTGAGAAGTTACCAGTTTGTCCATACCAAGTTCCTTTAATAGAATATCGAGCTTATCCTTCACCTCTACCGATACAGATCTGCCGTTTATTTTAATATTAGCGATCTTAGTCTTTTTATCCCAGCTTTCTACTTCCACATTATAAGAAACATCACCCCTTATGATATGATAGCTGTTCTCATTCAATTGGGTTATATCCCATTCAAAACGCTTACCATTAAGTATGACGCCTTTTCGATCAATTTTAATTTCGTAGTCCTGATCGTCTATCTTAGCTATGTACATACATCAAATATAACGGGTTTGCCTGGTTGAGACCACAAAGTCTTAAAGACTTTATAGCCTGCTGCGGCAGTTTGAAAATTTAAAACCATAAAGGATTATAAGTGGTGACCATTAATCAGCATATTAATACGATGTCTGATAAAATTATAAATGGCATGCCTGAACAAGTACTCAACCTTAACTTAAATTATAATTTTACGAAAATGGCGGTATTGCTTTACAGACTATGAGGAGCTACTTTTGAAAAAAACAGTACCCTCCTGATGAAACTTTCTAATCCTCTGTCATTTCTATTACCCGTAAAAGGGATGATACGGATGACCAGGGCCTGGAACCTATTAATCATTGTATTTACTCAGTACTTGACCGCCATATTTTTAGTTGAATCCAGGAAAGATGTATTAGCCTTTCTTGTGAGCTCAAAACTATTTTTGCTTTCGCTATCATCAGCGCTTATAGCTGCTGCCGGATACATTATTAACGACTACTATGATGTTAAGATTGATCTCATAAATAAACCCGATAGAGTAGTAGTGGGAAGGGCGGTAAAGCGCAGGGTAGCTATGATGTGGCATACAGCGCTAAATATAACCGGTGTTTTAATAGGCGCTTATTTATCCTTAAAGATTGGTTTTTTTAACTTGCTCTCTGCCGCTCTGCTGTGGCTCTACTCGAACCAATTGAAGCGAATGCCTTTGATAGGTAATCTTTCAGTTGCACTACTTACAGGTTGGGCCGTTTATGTGGTGGCAGTACTTTTCAATAGCCACAATATTATGGTCCTGGCCTTTGCGGGATTTGCCTTTGCTTTTACATTAATAAGAGAAGTTATCAAAGACATTGAAGATGTTAAAGGAGATGCAACCTTTGGTTGCCGCACCTTACCTGTGGTTTATGGAATAAGACCCACTAAGACTATGGTGTAGCTCTTCTGCCTGTCGTTTTTACTAGGTATGTGTTCTTTGGCCTATCGTTTTGCCGGCAACGAACTTACTGTCTTTTGTTCGGGGCTTGTAGCGCCCTTGGGTTTGATCTCTTTCTTACTTTATAAAGCCGATACCGTAGCTCAATACAATAAACTGAGTACGTATTGTAAGATGATCATGCTTGTGGGGATAATAAGTATGGTTTTCTTTTGAAAAATAACTCTTCAAAGTCAATATATCATCCGTACAATCTGTGATGCAACATTCAAAAGTCAATATAGCTATCTTCTCCTCGGGAAGTGGGACAAATGCCCAACAAATAATAGAGTATTTCAAAGACAAAGAAGGCATATCGGTATCTTTAATCCTTTCCAACAAAGCAGACGCTTACGTGCTTACGAGGGCAGAGAGATTAGGAGTGCCGTCAGTGGTTTTTGACCGCTCTGATTTTTACGAAAATAATGGTGTTCTTAAACGGCTTCAGGGCGAAGATATTTACTTTTTAGTATTGGCGGGTTTCTTGTGGTTGGTACCAGATAATCTTACGAAAGCTTTTCCTGGTAGAATTCTAAACATCCATCCGGCATTATTACCGAAGTATGGAGGCAAAGGTATGTACGGAAGCAGAGTGCATGAGGCTGTTAAACAAGCCGGTGAAAAGGAAACAGGAATTACTATTCATTATGTAAATGAGAAATATGATGAAGGGCAGATTATTTTTCAGGCTACTTGCGATCTTGACGGGTCAGATACCCCGTCATTAATTGCTGCCAAGGTCCATGAATTAGAATATGAGCATTACCCTCGGGTGATTCTGGAGGTCATTACCAAATACCAAAAAATGTAATACATTTGCGGCTTAATTTTTTGGCAAGTCATGTAAAATGGCTCCAGTCAACCGCTACAAAACATGTCGTTAAAAAAAATTCAATCTGCCTTAATATCAGTTTACTACAAGGATAATCTTGCGCCCATTATCGAGCTATTAAAGACTCATGATGTAAAAATATATTCTACAGGAGGCACGCAGAAATTCATAGAAGAACAAGGAGCAGAAGTCACCGCAGTTGAAGATCTCACCAGCTACCCCTCTATATTTGGGGGCAGAGTGAAAACCTTACATCCTAAAGTTTTTGGAGGAATTTTGTACCGCCGGGAGCTAGATCAGGATGTAGACCAGGCAGCAGAGTTTGACATACCCCGTATCGATCTGGTTATTGTAGACCTTTATCCGTTTGAAGAAACCGTGGCTTTAGGAGCTGCGGAGCAGGACATCATTGAAAAAATAGATATTGGCGGCATATCGTTAATCCGGGCCGCAGCAAAGAATTTCAAGGATGTACTTATTGTATCCTCCCGGAATCAGTACGGTGAACTACAAACTCTGTTGGAAAACAACCAAGGAGCTAGCGCCCTAGAGGATCGCAGGTCGTTTGCAGCTCAGGCCTTTGATATTAGCTCGCATTATGACTCCGCCATTTTTAATTATTTCAATGCAGAAAGCGGTTCAGGTAGTTTCAAACAGAGTATTCAGCACAAGAAAGTATTGCGTTATGGAGAAAATCCACACCAACGGGGAACCTTCTATGGCAGGTTAGAATCAATGCTGGAGCAACTTAACGGCAAGGAACTCTCTTATAATAATCTGGTGGATATTGATGCGTCGGTAAACCTCATTGAAGAGTTTGATGAAACCGCCTTTGCCATACTAAAGCATACCAATGCCTGTGGTGTAGCTACAGGGAATAATGTGAAAGAAGCTTATGAGCGGGCATTTGCAGCGGACACTGTTTCAGCATTTGGTGGAGTGCTCATTACCAACCAGGTGGTAGACTTGGCATCTGCAGAAGCCATGCATTCATTATTCTTTGAGATTCTGATCGCCCCAAAGTTTGAAGACGAAGCGCTCGCTGTTTTGACGCAAAAGAAGAATCGTATACTATTAAAACAAACCGCAAAACTGTCAAAAAAGAGGCAATTCAAAAGCCTGCTAAATGGCGTTATTGAGCAAGACCGCGACTTCAAAACAGATCAACCCGAAGATCTTGAAACTGTAACACAAAAGGCGCCAACATCGGTTGAGAAAAATGAGCTCATATTCGCAAGTAAGGTTTGTAAACATACTAAATCAAATACCATCGTATTGGCAAAGGACAATCAATTGCTGGCCAGTGGTGTTGGGCAAACCTCTCGCGTAGACGCGCTGAAGCAAGCTATCGCGAAGGCTAAGTCCTTTGGTTTCGACCTTAAAGGCGCTGTTATGGCTTCCGATGCTTTCTTTCCATTTCCGGATTGCGTAGAGATTGCCTATGGCGAAGGCATCACTGCTGTTATTCAGCCCGGTGGGTCGATCAAAGACAAAGATTCGATTGAATTTTGTGATAAAAATGACATGGCTATGGTATTTACTGGAGTGCGCCATTTTAAACACTAAAAAAAAGCTTAATTAACGATTCATTAAGAACTAATTTGTAAATTTCCGTTTAATCTCAACCCAAAACTTTTTTAATCTACAGCATGGGATTATTTGATTTTTTCTCCAGTGATATTGCTATTGATCTGGGCACTGCGAACACACTCATTATTCATAAGGACAAAATAGTAGTTGATGAACCTTCTATCATAGCCATTGATAAGAATACGAATAAGGTACTTGCTATTGGCCGGGAGGCAATGCAGATGCATGAAAAAACACACGAATACATCAAAACTATTCGTCCGTTGAAAGACGGCGTGATTGCCGATTTTCATGCTGCGGAGCATATGATTCGGGGGATGATCAAAATGATTGATAGCGGTAATAAGTTCTTTCCGTCATCTCATCGCATGGTTATCTGTATACCTTCTGGTATTACCGAGGTCGAGAAAAGAGCGGTTCGCGATTCTGCGGAGCATGCCGGAGCTAAGGAAGTATACATGATCCATGAACCGATAGCTGCCGCCATCGGTATTGGTATTGACATTGAGCAACCCATCGGCTCAATGATTGTGGATATCGGCGGTGGAACTACTGAAATTGCGGTTATTGCACTGTCAGGGATTGTTTGCGATCAATCAATACGTGTAGCCGGAGATACATTTAATAGAGATATTCTTGACTACATGAGGCGCCAACACAATTTGTTAATTGGTGAGCGCTCAGCGGAAAAGGTTAAGATAGAGGTAGGTTCGGCACTTACCGAGTTGGATGATGGGCCTGAAGATTATGAAATTCGTGGTCGTGATCTGATGACAGGGATTCCAAAAATCATAAAGATCTCTTACTCCGAAATCGCTTTTGCATTGGATAAGTCAGTATCCAAGATTGAAGAGGCTGTGCTTAAAGCGTTGGAAATTTCTCCGCCGGAACTGTCTGCTGATATCTATGACAATGGCATTCATTTAACCGGTGGTGGGGCATTGCTAAGAGGACTTGATAAAAGGTTGGCTTTGAAAACTAAACTTCCCATACATATTGCTGAAGATCCATTAAGGGCAGTTGTGCGAGGAACAGGAAATTCGTTAAAAAACCTTAATTCCTTCAAGGCGGTATTGATGACTTAATTGTGAAAACAGACTCTACTTTAAGTAAGACCAACTTGGGCTTAAATGCGCAGATTATTTCAGTTTTTATATCAGTATAGAGCCTTTTTATCTTTCTTCGTCTTAGAATTATTATGCCTTTGGCTAATTGTAAATAATAACCCTTATCAAGGCGCCAAGTACTTCAACTCTTCAAACAGGTACGCGGCGCTTTTCTTGAATACCTCGAACAATATTAGCGAATACTTTGGCCTGAAATCAGTAAATCAAAAACTGGCCGAAGAAAACGCAGAACTCAAAAAACATGTCAGTCGTTTGAATCAAAAGTTGTTTGGATTAAATGCTGGCTATATTGAATCTGAACTTTTCAATCAGTTTGAATTTGTAACTGCAAAAGTTATAAAAAACTCTGTCAGACAATCTCAGAACTATATCACTATTAACAAGGGAAGTCAAGGCGGAGTTGAGGTTGGTATGGCAGTCATAGACAAGGATGGAATAGTTGGAAAAGTTAAAACCGTTTCCAAGAACTTTTCGCTTATCACCTCTATTCTTCATACAGATGTAATGGTATCAGCTAAGCTCAAAAGAACAGGCGACTTATGTACAGTTGAGTGGCCAGGGCAAAGCCCTTACACAGCCAGTGTTAACTACTTGCCAAAGCATGTTGCAATTCAAGAGGGGGATTCAGTAGTTACTTCTGGCTATAACGCCGTTTTTCCTGAAGGAATGCCTGTTGGTATTATAAAAGATTTTCAATTGAAGGAAGATTCCCCATTTTACGACATAACGGTTGATTTGACAGGAGACCTTAATCGCCTCTCCTATGTTTATCTAGTAAAAAACAATTTAATGGTTGAGCTGGATTCTGTGCAACTGGAGGAAAGAGAGGTGCAGCAATGAATGGGCGAATTATTATTCAAGGAGTCTCCTTTTTTGCTTATCTTTTTCTTCAGACCTTAGTCTTAAGGGGTTTCATTCTGTTTGATTCTGCTTTTTGTTTGGCATATGTTGGATTTCTTCTTCTTTTACCAATTGAGACCAGTGTTATTTGGCTGATGCTTTTGGGTTTTGCTATGGGGTTGGGTGTAGATGTATTTTACGATAGTCTTGGAATTCATGCCTCCGCTTCGGTATTTATCATGTTCATGAGGAACTACTGGATAAACTTGCTTACACCTCAAGGCGGGTATGATCTTGGGGCTATTCCGTCCATTACTTTAGATGGGTGGCAGTGGTTCGTATCGTACGCACTTCCACTGGTTTTTTTACATCATTTAGTTCTATTTTATATTGAAGCTGGAGGTTTTCATCTATTTTCATTCACATTAATGAAAGTCTTGGGATCTACTCTCTTTACATTTTTGTTTCTTTTTATACTTCAGTATTTCTTTTACGCTAAAAGAAGAAGATGAACGAGACAAGGAAATATGTAATTCAACTAATTGTAGTTTTTACTGCCATAACCTTTCTGGTTAAGCTTTTTTCTATTCAGGTGTTGGATAGTAGATATGCTCAGGCTGCTTCCAGTAATGTGATTCACAGAGAGGTAGAGTATCCTTATCGTGGCCTTATTTATGACCGTAATAGTAAACTGATAGTTTACAACACACCACAATTCGATCTTACCGTTACCCCGAAAGAAGTTAGAAGGTTAGATACACTTAGGTTTTGTGAGCTTTTTGAAATTTCAAAAAAGGAGTTCGAGCAGTTATATGAAAGCATGAGGAGCAAGAAAAGCTTTTCATATGTCAGGCCTAATGTTCTTATTAAGCAACTTTCAGAAAAGGACTTAGCTTCCGTACAAGATTATCTGGTGGATTTTCCGGGATTTGATGTACAGGCGAGAACTACAAGAGCATACACCGAACCGGTACTGGCTAACGCATTGGGATATGTAAGCGAAGTAAGCTCCAGGCAATTGGAAAGAGACACTTTGGATTACTATAAACAAGGCGATTATATTGGTCAGAGTGGTATTGAAGCATTCTATGAAGAGCAACTTCGTGGTAAGCGCGGCGTAAAGTTCAAGCTCAAAAACGTGAGAGGTATCGATAAGGGAAGTTATCAAGGTGGTAAATTTGATACTCTGGCCATTCCAGGTCAGAACCTGGTGACAACGGTTGACCTGGATCTACAAAAATATGGGGAATATTTACTGAAAAATTTGTCTGGAAGCATTGTAGCTATTGAGCCTGAAAGTGGAGAGATACTTAGCTTCGTTTCTGGTCCGTCCTATGACCCTACTAAACTTACCGGTAGGAATTACAGTAAAAACTTTTCCGAAATAAGCAGCGATACCCTAAATCCACTTTTCAACCGCCCATTAATGGCTCAATATCGTCCGGGATCTATCTTTAAGATTATACAGTCGATGGTAGCCCTAAACGAAGGTGTGATTAATACTAATAC
>CALBPF010000069.1 GCA_937899105.1 uncultured Flammeovirgaceae bacterium
AGAAAATGAAAAACTGACTTAAAGCCTCAAAAATCGACTAAAACTCCTTGTTTTGAGGTTAGCGCATACCTATTAACCCATCAGAAAATGTCGAGATGAAGCTGAAATGAGATTTCATAGACAGAAAGCAATTATCAAGAACGCCCTCCATTAGTTCGCTCAGGGATGGTATTGTCAAAACCTCCAAGCTCACTAATGCTGTGCATAAGTAACTAGTCACCAAGAGTTTAATAGCGTTGTTTAAAACCTACAACTGTTAAAATAGAATGTGTGTTCAATCAAAAATGATAGTGGGTATCAGGGGATGTCATATTTACCACTAAATAAACCATGCCGATTCCAATCATTACCAACGCGGAAAGAAAGTTGAAATTTACCTTGTTTTCAATAAGTTGTATTTTGCTTTGAAAGAAAGACTTCATTAACAGTAGCACTCCTGTGAAAGCAAATAAAGCCAAAGTCATACCTGTGACGTAAACCAAAATATGTACTAGCGTGTAACTGAATCCATCGTGTACTCCTGATATAATTAATGGTGCAACAGCAGTTGGGCAAGGCATTAATCCGGCAACAAAACCTGTTATTGATGCTGTTTTAGCATTGGAAATAGTGTCAGAACCATGATGATGTCCACAAGAACAACCTGTATCTGTTTTACGATGCTTCTTTGCTGTATAGAATAAGTAGCCACCGAAAACAATTACCAGTATCGGAGAAACTAATTTCAAGTGATTGCCATATTCTTCAACCAATTCCGTTGAAGATAATGTCTGCAATCCCAAGGCAAATAGACCCAAAACCAAAAAATGGGATGCAAAGAGGCTGAAAATTAAAGAAGTAAATATCTTGAAATTGGACTGTTGCAAGGAGAATGCCGCCAAAACAGATTTACCATGACCAGGTTCAAAGGCATGTATTATGCCTAAAGCAAATGTGGCGCTATATGTAAGAATTCCAGTCATCTATCTTATAATAATAAGAATTTCAGGAGGGTCAAAGGTGATTTTAGTAATCATTTTTTATGAACGGACCCCTAATTTTACTTAGGCCAGCAGCTTGAGATGCGTTTATGATGGCAATGGGGCTAAGCCTCTATTTCTTCTGCTACCTTTATAGTTTCATCACAATAGCAATATTTATAATTTCCCGCCTCTCCATATCAGTAATATAGTTTACTGTTTGAAGTAATCCCACGCTAATTTTGCTATATCTGCGATAATTTTTTGGTTTGCTTCGCTGTCTTCCATTGAATCACTTACCAACACACTTAAATAGAAATAGGATTCGTCTGGTAAGTAAACTATGCCTATATCATTAGATGCTCCAGTTAGTCCATGAGTATTCTTACCTGAGGTACCGGTTTTATGTGCTACAATGGCATCTTTTGGTAGACAACCTCTTATTTTTTTCTTTCCAGTTTTGGCGCCTTTCAAAACATCCAAGAGAAAGTCATAACTCTCGTCACTTAAAAGCTTATCATTTTCAAAAAACAATTGTAAAACTTGATTGGCTGCTTTTGCAGTAGTCCAGTTTGCATACTGCAAGTCCCAATTAGCTTGCATAATAATTTCTGTATGTTTAATAGCAATGTCTTTAACTCCAATCTTTTGAAAAAATGACTGCACCACATCAGTTCCTCCCACAAGTTTGAATAACAAATCACACCCGACATTATCACTTAAAGCAACAGAATATTGAATGATCTCTGGCAAGGGAACCTTCGCTCCGTTTGGATACTTTTTGCGCAATGGGCTCCATAAATGGCTGTATCTGTCCATATACGCTCTATCAATAGCAATAGAATCATTAAAATTTAATTTCCCCTTATCAACTTGATGCAGCGCTGCTAATGCCAGATGAAATTTAAAAACACTCTGCATCGGCAAATGAAGGTCCCCATTGATAGAAATTGTGTCCTGTGGATTGACACCTTTAATTGCAACACCTACAGTTGCGTTCTTTTCCGCTAACACTTGTTCAATTTCTTTTCGAAGATCTTCTATGGATTGCCCAACTAAGAATTGAGCAGTCAATAGAATGTATCCTGTTAATAGGGTAAGTTTCTTAATCATTTAGATTAATTACGTACAATTAGGACTCAATTTGACGCAATTGGTTCATCTTTTCAATTAAATCACCGGTAATAGCAACGACTGCCGGTTTTGGTATTCCGTCTTCATCAAATGGCCATGTACTGGTAGGGCTCTTTAAATCTGTAGTTTGTTCACCAGGATGTTGTACACTCAGGAAAAGTGTTTTCCCATCTGGTGAGAACCAGGGCCCGGTGAGTTCTGCATCACGAGGCGCCGAAGCTACCCGTATCACTTTACCCTCATCTTTACCGTACCTGGGAACTACAAAAAGACTATTATTCTTAAAAGGCATATAAGGACCATCTTCTTTGTTCATCTTGCTTCCAGACATATCCGAAGTGAACCAGAGGTTTCCGGATAGGTCAAAGGCAAGGTTATCTGGACATGTGAATCCGTTTTCTTCACCACCCGCCAAATAGGTAGAGGCCTTGAAGGTCAACGCATCAAATTTACCGTCCTTTTCTTCAACTTTCAGAATGGACCCATGAAAATCATTTTTCCCATAATTATTTGTGAGAGCAACTAATATATGACCAGTGATGGGATCAATCTCGATATCTTCAGGCCTGTTAAGTTCTGTAGCGCCTAGTAGTTTGGCCGCCTCTCGCACTCGTATAAGCACTTCTGTCTGGTCTTTGAATTTCTCTCTTAAAATGGGTTGACTTTCCCAATCCAGTGAAAGCCATTTTCCATTATCTGTATCAGCAACATACAATGTACCTTCTTTTAAGGATCCAGGGGTAGATGAAATAAACTTGTATAGGTGCTGATCGTTTTTATCGTCTCCCGTATAGGCAACCACTCGTTTGTCTTCCAACTCATATAGGGTACAACACTCATGAGCACACCTTCCGAGAGCGATATGTTTTTGAGCAGACCCATTCTTCGGATCAATCTCTACCACCCACCCGTAATGTTCCGGAGGATAATTATAAAAAACTTCCCAGCCGTACATACTGGGAGTATGTGAAGGATTATTATTTTCGTCATATACAGTCTCGCCAAAAAAGCTATCATAATTTTCTTCACAGGTAAGAAAGGTATTCCATGGGGTGATCCCTCCGGAACAATTACTATGTGTACCTATAACTGTATTTTTTCCTTCTACATCGTAATCCCAGTTCAATGAAATAGGAGTTTGTGCCGTAAGTCTTCGGTTATGCGAATCATTTTGCACTACTTTCCACTTTCCGTTTTCTTGCTTCACTCGGACAATACTTCCACCAACAGAGTACATTTCTTTATCCACTTGGTCTATGGTGCGATGTTCCTTCGGATTATCATATTGCCCGTGGTTGAAGTCCGATACAAAGAGGGGATTGGTGTATTCATGATTTACCCAAAGTAATCCGTCATTAGGATTGTTCTCATCTAAAGGAATAAAACAGGTAAAATCGTTATTAAAACCAAAAGAGTCGCTATCTGATATCTTATTCCCCCATTTTATGATGGTATGATAATTTAATCCGTTGGCAAGCAGTAAATCATCCTGATCTGAAGCTGTCAAATTTTCGATTACCAGATCTTTTAATCTCTTGAGGTTTTTTTCATCTATCTGTTTAAACTTTTCAGAAGGAGTAGTGGTATTGCCACAACTCGTCAAAAAAGGAGGTAGGGTTGCTACGCCTAAACTGGCTTTGCCAAGGAAAGAGATAAATTTTCTACGGTCGTACATGATAGGTTTGATTCAGATTCGGTAAGTGAATTATTGACAGACCTCTTGAGGTAGCTGGTTTTTATGCTCATTTGGTATTCAGTACCACAGCTACCTCAAGGGGTCTGTCTGTAGCGAGGATGTTAGCTCCATTTTCAATATAGGTCAGGTATATGTTATCATTGCCTCTAGCTTCTGCTCTTTTATCGAGATTTCCCAAGGTTCCCAAAATGGTTTTGACACCCATTTTTTGAAGCTTTTCATAGTGAGTTCTATCAGGCTCACTCGTTCCAACAAAGCCCAGGAGGTTTTTAGTTGGGATGTCCGATTCCATAATTTGAGTTATCGCACCGTCATCTCCTGCTGAAACGGAAATAATAATATCCGGATTTAAAGAGTAGACTACTTTAGCGTCCTGAATTCTATAAGTGATTATCGCTGCATACGAAGCTGCGTCATATTTATCTAGAATAGCTATCACTTTTTCAAAAGGTACGCCTCTTTTTACATCAAGTGTAAAAAGGGCCTTGCCTTTGCCCCAGGCCAGGGTTTCATCCAAAGTTGGTATCCCGAAAGAAGTAGAATCTCCTTCATTATCTACTAAAAATAGTTTTTGAACATCATCATACATTATATCGGTTACATTACCTTTCCCGTTCGTAGTTCGAGCCAGCGTTTCGTCATGCATGAGTATCAAAACACTATCCTTAGTCATAGAAATGTCGCACTCAATGATGGTAGCCATTTTATTGGCAATGTTTTGAAATGTTTCAATGGCGTTTTCCGGGAAACCAGGGTAAGGACCACCTCTATGAGCGCTAACCAATGGTTGCGGATCTTTAAGCCACTGCTCAAAAGACGTTATCGCCTTAGACTCCTGGAGTTCTGAAGGATTCTCAACTACATAACCTTCATTCTTTGATCTTTCAGGTGACTGGCAGTTCCATAGTAGCAGAGAGCAACTAAGTGAGATAATCAGGCCTTTAACAAAATGCATATCAATATATTTTCGGATGTAAAAAGACGAAAAAAGTAACATCTTCGATACTATTGTTTATTAAGTTACAATTAACAAATCGAACAAGAGGGATACCTGTTGAGTAGCCATTTCAATTTACACTAATGCTATTCCGGTAAATCAAATCAGAATAGATCGTGCTGAATACGTTCCAGTGTCTGTTATATATTTGTCCATTTATCCTAGGAAGATCAATGGACAAACACTTTAGCCCTTGCTTCAATTCCTTTATTTTATCGTTTAAACAGCGGGAAAGAATTAAGAATTGGTGGTAGTAGTTTTGCCAAACTTCTTCCGAGTGTTCTCCTTGACAGGTTATTTGATCATAAAGGCTGCTTAGACCGGTTATTCCGGAATAATATTTTTGTTCTAATGCATCAGATACAATGCTATTGTTCTCTGCTAATACAAAGGAAATATCTCCGATTTTTTTAGTTTGTAATAATTCATTCAAATGTTCTACCATATCAGTGTCGAAGACAACAGAATTACCGAGAGAAGTAAAATAGTAATTTTCGTGCCTGAAGGTATCGTTATAATAACACGTTCAAGATGATCGGTCGAGCGGATGAAGTCAAGGCGCTTCTGCATTCGCGAGGCAGCTATAGGTAGTAACAAAAAGCTTCCAGTATATAGATCAAAGACTTCTGAGATCAATTACTTCAAAATTCCTTGCATCAAAATAATCGTCTAATCCATAATCCGTATTAATAATAATACCCCCTAAAAGAGTCACCTTATTCACAGGGAATTCATCCCTGCATGTTGAGATATGCTCATGAATCTTCTTATTGATAATGTCATAAGTAGCTTCTGTAATCGCCTTGGCTTGATTGTTACTGTCTAATATTTGGTCCCTGTAAGGGAGTAGGTTCTCTTCTAGCTTCATTTGCTGATAGTCGTCATCATTTAAAACAGGCTTATACTCGCTGTCCTGTAGTCTACTCAATGCCAGCATAAGCGCACCACAAGAATTACCGGTCTCCTCTTGACGAGGTCGATACATCTTTCCCAATTCACCTTCCAGCGTAATTCCGATGTGAGGGCCATAAAAAATAAATGCGCTACCGTCATCGGGAATATGATGTGCGAAAGCTGTCATACCGGTTTTCCCAGCAAATGGTAAGCCGCCCAGACCTCCCATAATGAACGGACCAAACAACACATTAAAGAAAGTTGTGGAGGGCACATTGATGTCGTCCGAACATACAGAAGTTGCCATCAACACTCTTGAAATATCTAGTTCGTGTTCAATTTGCATTCTTCCTAAATAATGGATAGAAGTATCTTTAGCGTCTTTGGCATCGGGAAAATAATGTTTTACGACTTTGTCAAATTTTCTCTGTAACATATTTTTATCTGTTTATAAGAATGAGACCATTTTGAATTATCAACTCCAATTTAGAATTATTTCGGATCAATGCATCGCGGTTGTATTGATAATTGCTTGTTTGCTCAATGGGATCCAACTGGAGAATACGTTGGATGTTGACCGGGACTGCCATGCAAATGATGGTTTGAGATTCACATTCCGCCTGAATAGAAAATGGAGTAACTTTTACATTATCGTTGTCTTACTTCTCATGAACCTCAGCGTCCCCTAGTATATAGTTACACTGATAGATATCATCATAGTTCAACTCAAGTATTCCTGAAATGGTGACTATCTGATCCATTTTAAATTTGGGGTGGTCAGGTTTCAGTTGTAACTCTACAATGGACTCAGGGCCGCCGCTACCGCAGAAGAAGCAAGACGCGTAGGGATATCGTGAAAGAATATAAATGTTTTTGGTAGGATCTATGACCAACATGTAGCCCTTTAGGAGGACCCGCTTTCCTTCCAGGGCCTTCACACTACCCCCAAAATTGGGATAATAGTAATACCCCTGTGCTTCTTCGCTATACTTATCTGTGAATGTAACATCATCCAAGGTATACCATGTGATCTCCGTTTGGGATTTGACCACTGTACTGAATAAAAGAAATAAAAGGACGAGAAATTTAGGCATGCGCTAATTTTTTAGAAATATTAATGTTGAATACTCGTATGGCCGGGAGTAGTGAAGCTAGCAGCCCTATGGCCAAGGCGGTAGCCAGTAACCACCATTCTTCCGCAACCCATGACCATCCTGAGAATGTATAGTGATAATTGGCTTCCATCATCATAGATAGAATAAAAATGCCTATTCTACTACAGATGACTCCGAAAATGAAACCAACAGATGTTAAAAGTAACCCTTCTTGTATTACGAGTCGGGCTAATTTCCATCGTGTGGCCCCATACGTACGCATTAATGCCATCTCATATTGACGGTCACGCAAAGCGCTGTAAAGACTAATGAATACGCTGAGTCCGGAAACGACCATAATGGCAAGAGCAATGGTTCGTATAGCATCCACACCTATACCCATGAGATTAAACAAACGTTGGATCTCATACACTGGTACCGCAGCTTGCATATTGGTACTCTCGTTTACCATCCTAGGTAGTCGTACCATTCCCATAGGGCTTTTAAACTTTACAAGCATGGAAGTCACTTGACGTTCATGATCTTCTTCCAGCTGCTCGCCATGATCCTGTTCATTATTTTCTTGTGAAGACGGCTCTTCCTCGTGCTCGTGTACAGACCAAACACTTTCTGTTGCCGTGAGTATGAGCTGGTCAATTACCGCGTTGGCCGGATTGAATATACCGACAACGTTGTAAGCATGACCCTCATGTTCTTCACCACCTTCACTCAAGCCATGCGCCCCGGCAAAAGTATCTCCCACTGTAAGTCCCAGGTTTTTGGCCACAGAGGCCCCAACAGTCACATCCAGAGTTCCCTCCCATAATTTTCCTTCCGCCAAAGATGTTTCGTAGAGGTCAGTATAAGAGTGGTCCGTTCCTACAATCCGGTAGCCGCGGTACGAATCTCCAAAAGAAAGTGGAATACCAAAATCGACCAATGGATTCTTTCGAAGCTGTTCGGCTTCATGTAAGAAAATGTTCCCGGTGGGGGCATCAATATGATATACAGACGAAAGAATAAGTTGTAACGGGCTACCTTTAGCGCCGACCACCATGTCAATACCTCTGATATTATTCTCCATTTGCTCCTCAATATGGCGGTTGATCTGCAAAAGCAAAGCAATGATGCCTACCCCTAAAGTCAACAGCAACAAGCTCAGCAGCGTGCTGAGTGGGCGGTCAATCATGTTTCGGTAGCTTAAGATGGTAATATTCACAACGCTATACAGTTTTGAAAGTGGGGTTTTAGCCGCTTGTCGTGCGTAATGATGACCAATTGCGATTTGTTCGCTGTCGCTTGATCCTTTAAAAGAGAAACCACGCCCAGACAGTTCTTGTCGTCCAGACTGGCAGTGGGTTCATCCGCCAGTATCAGTTGTGGATTGTTAAGTACCGCCATTGCAATAGCAGCTCTCTGTTGCTCTCCCTGGCTTAACGAATAGGGTCGTTTATATCGCTTGTCCTCTATGTTGAGACTCGAAAGTATTTTTCTTGCCCGTTTTTGATCATGTTTTTCCCCTGCTAAATACTGCACCAGCGCTAGGTTCTCCAGCAAGGAAAGTGAATGAATAAAATGTGGTCGTTGAAAAACTAGTCCAATGTGGCTACCCCGAAACTTGTCAAGTTTTTTTATTGGTAGTTTATTCAGTACCGTGCCTAATAACTCTATATGGCCCGAATTCGGAAATAATAAACCTGCCAACAAATGCAATAGAGTCGTCTTCCCGATCCCCGATGGCCCTAAGATCAACAGGTCACTACCAGGTTCCAAGGATATGTCCGGAAATTGGAACGTATTCCCTCTGTCATAAGCGAACGTTAGTGAGCGGGTGATTAACATATTTCCTAAGCTACAAATTTATTTATCCAACGATCCAAATGCAACAACGTTGCAATGAATTGAGTAATCTTTATCTTTGCGCGTTGATTAATCTCATAGCGTAATATGAAAAATAGTTTTGTTACCCTTCATACCGATTTCGTAGGGTTTTGCTCGTCTGTCCTCTGCGCCATTCACTGCGCCTTAACTCCGGTTTTAATAAGTATTTTGCCTCTTGCCGGTCTACAATTTCTCACCAATCCTGCGATTGAGTATAGTTTGATACTAATAAGCGTGCTTATTGCGTCATTTGCTTTGTTTCGTGGGTTTACCGGATATCATCGCGACCCATTACCATTCGTAATAGTCGGTTACGGCTTTTTATTGATAACGCTTGGAAGATTTGCTCTGGCGGATTGGCAAGAAATCTTCTTTTCAAGCATTGGGGCATTATCCGTAGCAATTGCCCACGTCGTGAATTGGTCATTAATTAAACGACATCTCACGACTTCGTCCGTAAAATCATAATTTCATATGAGTATTCTGAATACCGTCCCCTTTTTAAAATCAAAACCAAAAGCTCCTTTGCAGGTGATGAGTAGCAATTGGGACAAACGTTCAGAGATCTTAAAATCTCGTGTAAATCTATTCTGCTGGCAGCGACCTTTGGACCTGGAGATCACCCATTACCTGGAAGGTCTCTTATTGACAGATTTACCGGCCATACGATGTTCTGTGGATCAGGAAACCCTTCATAAAGAATTAGTAGCCGCTCGCACTTACTGGGATAATGATGAGAAATCTGCTGGGGATCTTTTCTGGCAAGATGTAGAGCGAATTACCACAGATTTTCTTGAATTTTCAGAAGACGGTACAGGTATTTTTCACCTCAGAGTAGTGGTCAATAATGCCTGCACTAAATTTCATATAGACGGTTATCGACTCCGGTTATTCAGTTCTTATCATGGTCCGGGTACCGAATGGCTGCCCGAGGGTGCAGTAAACCGTCAGGCGCTAGGTACCACTAATGAGCGCATAGTGACCTATCCTGACAAAATACAATGCCTGGGTACCGGCCACGTGGGTATTTTGAAAGGGGAATTGCCCAATCAATTCCAGTCCGTTAAGGGAATTGTACATCGGTCGCCGGAAATTAGTAAAACAGATGAAAAGCGAATCATTTTAAGGGTAGATATATGATCAGAAAGCCTGTACATATTATTACCGGATTTTTAGGAGCCGGTAAAACAACTTTCTTAAACCATTTTATTAAAGAGCGGCTACCAGAGCGGATTTTCGTCATTGAAAATGAGTGCGGAGCCACCAATGTAGATGGTGCGTTGGTAATGGAGGGTGTAGAAGAAGTGGTTGAGCTCAGCGCCGGCTGTTTATGCTGTTCACTAGCAGATGGGCTGCTAGACATCCTGGAAGAAGTAAGTCAAAGAAGCGATCAATACGACCGTTTGGTAATAGAAACTACAGGTATTGCAGATCCCAGTTCGATCTTGCAGGTATTTTTTGAAGACCCCAGAGTAGAAAAATATTTCGAACTGGAGCAGACCATTTGCCTCGTAGATGCTGGCCAGGTGCAAGACTGGCTGAAAGAGACCGAAGAAGCGCTGCGCCAAATTGCCCTAGCAGACGTCCTATTGATCAATAAAGCAGATACGATATCTCCTGACTATCTCAAGAAATTAAAAGTACAGTTAACAGACATTAATCCAAATGCTCATACATTTAGTGGCGAGCAAGGGGTGTTCTCGATCGGCGAAATTCTGAAGGTGGGTGCAGTGAATCCTGCTTCGGTAGAGGGTATTGCACATTCGCACCATCACCATCATCATGAGCATGGAGAAGATGAGAATAATAGCCATAAAATCACAACTTTTACGCTGACCTTTCCGCGGCCGCTAGATCTTAACCATTTAGAACTGGATTTGAATCGTATTGTTCAACTCTATCGTCATCAGGTGTACCGAGTAAAAGGATTTATTGCCATTCCTAACTATCCGAACCGTGCCATTCTCCAATCTGCCAGAAGCACATTTATTGTCACAGACGGTACCCCTTGGGAGGATGCTGAAAATCGTGAAGGTAAACTGGTATTCATTGGCCGCGGATTGAAAAAAGAGGCTTTTGAGAAAATGTTTAACAGGCATATGATCGATATAGAACAATGAGATATCTAAATGCAACAAAGTAGATCGGTCTTTTTTGCATTGATGGCGTCTTTGCTATCGATACCAGCGGTAGCTCAGTCATCAGAGAAAGGTGAGCTTTTACTACCTCGTTATGGCCCCTCAGCTGTTACTGATAGTAAATGGATTTATGCGTACGGAGGCTCCCCACACGGTGGTAGAAACGGGGACGACTTTATGCATCAGGCGTTACATGCTTCCATTGAAAGGATCAATCCCATCATATTAAAATCGGAATACTCTAGCAGCGGCTTACATAGACGCGCTAATCACGCTTCCGTTCTCGTTGAAAATAAGTTTGTCACCTATGGAGGAAGGTCTCAGGTGGGGTTAAGCCGGCCTAAGCTACAGTCATGTGAATATCTTGATCCGAGGACGGGAATTTTCCGCGAGCTACCTCCACTTCCCGAAGCGGTAAGAACACAGGGGCTGGTAGAAGTTGAAGGAGATCTTTACGCCATAGGGGGTGTTATCCAACGGCCATTATATTCAGCAAGCGCCTACAGGCTTACTAAGAACGGTGTAAAATGGGAGCGTCAGGCAGATACTACTCAAGCTTTTTCAGGCCAGGCCATAGCAGTTGGGCGCAAGATCTATTTGTTAGGCGGTTATAATGACCAAGCCATGAATTTGGTAATGGTATTTGATACCAAAACTCTGCAATGGCAAAACATGAAATACCTTCCCTACCCATTGAGCGCGTACTCAGCGCTGGACGATGGTCGTTTCATCCAACTTTTCAGTGATTATGTACAAATGAATACTATTCATCGGTATGACACGGAAACGGGAGACCTTTATCCGGTAAGCCAAAAGATAGTTCCGAGGCGACATACCGCTGCCGTCATTGTTGATAGCAGCGCGACTATGATAGGTGGTAATCAGAGCAGCTCCGGTAACGCACTAACTACTATAGAAGTGTTTGAACTGGCTGATCTTCAATCTGGTAGGCAAAAGGTCTCATATCTTACAAATTAACAAGTGAAGTATCAAACATCATGTATAAAATTACACTAACCGCAATAAGTACCCTGTTATTTTCGGCTTGTGCAGCACAAGTAAACCGTATTCCGGCTTCATATAGCAACATTGGGCAGGATCAAGTGGGTCTCTACCTTTCGAAGGACGGTAAAAAGTATTACGCAGATAGCGCTAAAGCCCAATACAGTGTCCCACAATTATTGGGTAAACCAACAGGTACGGCCGATGGGATTCAATTGGATTTTGGCAACCTAATGGGGTCAATCACCTACGGTATGATCCCATACGGCCAAGCGCCTCATCCTCTTCCGGTTTTCCGATTTACCAAAACACTAAAAGAGGGTAAAGTAGATATCAACATTAAGGAGAATTTTAAGTACCCCTATGATTTTGTGGGTTGGTCGGAAAAGGGGCAGTTCACCATTGGGTACCGCCTAATGGACGAAACAGGCCAGGTACTATTTGATGGCGAAGTTTCGGGTTCAGGTACAGGTCCTTTCACC
This sequence comes from uncultured Flammeovirgaceae bacterium, assembly GCA_937899105.1. Taxonomy (GTDB): domain Bacteria; phylum Bacteroidota; class Bacteroidia; order Cytophagales; family Cyclobacteriaceae; genus Fulvivirga. The sequence goes on from CALBPF010000069.1 coordinate 12,278, forward strand.
ATTGCACCTACGTTATATGAAGGTCCGTTTGTCAATTGTGTTGGCCCTAATCAGACTATAATTTCATTTGAAACGTCCTCCCCGGTCGTTGCGAATGTAGAAGTAAATGGTAAGAAATATGGTGATAAAGAAGCGCGTCAACATCATGAGATTAAGATAGATGGTCTGAAACCGGGTACTAAATACAACTACACCGTAACTTATGGTGATTTTACTCAATCATATCATTTTACTACTGCCCCGGAAAAGGGTAGCAGAGAACCATTTGTATTTGCCTATACTAGCGATAGCCGTCACGCCACCGGTGGGGGTGAGCGCAGGATCTATGGCGCCAACGGCTATATTGTTAAGAAAATGGGAGCTTTAGCCTATCGAGAGGGCGCCGCCTTCATCCAATTTAGTGGGGATATGATCAATGGTTATTTGACTACCCCTGAGGAACAGTTATTGCAATATACCAATTGGAAAAAGAGCCTTGAGCCTTTCTGGCATTATATCCCTGTATATGTAGGCCAGGGCAATCATGAGGCTTTAGGATACGTTTTTCGAAATGATGAAGGTAGGTATATGGCTTTTATCGACAAGTTTCCTTACAATACCCAATCCGCAGAAGCTGTTATGCAGCAGGCTTTCGTAAATCCCGAAAATGGCCCGGATAGCGAGGACAATAATAGCTACGACCCCGATCCCAATCAGGCGGACTTCCCAAGCTACAACGAAAGTGTATTCTACTACACCTATGGGAATCTGGCCATGGTGGTATTGAATAGCGACTATTGGTATGCGCCATCCCTAAGAGGAGATCCCTCGACCGGTGGTGGGCTACATGGTTACCTAATGGATAACCAAATGGAGTGGCTCCGAAGAACTATAGAAAATCTTGAAACTGACGAAGACATAGATCATGTATTTGTGACTCAACACACACCCGCCTTTCCAAATGGAGGTCATAGTAGGGATGATATGTGGTACAGTGGAAATAATGATCCAAGACCAGTAATTGCAGGTAAACCCGTCGAAAAGGGTATCATACAACGCAGGGATGAGTACCTCGATATTCTGGCTAACCAAAGTTCGAAGGTGGTGGGTATTCTCACCGGGGATGAACATAACTACAACTGGTTAAAGCTGACCAATGAGGTCCCTATTTATCCAGAAAACTATCCGCACAAAAAGATCAAGTTTAACAGACCAATATACCAAATTAACAATGGGGCATCCGGAGCGCCCTATTATGCTCAGGAAAAACTTCCCTGGAGTGCATATACACAATCATTTAGTGTCGAGAATGCGCTATGCCTCATACATGTGAATGGGTCCAAGGTTACAATGACAGTACTCAATCCAGATACACTTAACAAAATAGATGAAGTAGTACTTAAAGAGTAGTGTTCAATGGCATTCAGATTGACAGGCTATAAAACCCTTTCGAGAAACAGCGAGCGATTGCGAAAGTGACATTTTTACAGTAGTTCTAAAGCTAGCTTACCGTACTAGCTCTTAACTCGCTTGGCGTATAACCATAGTGTTTTTTAAATGCTGTACTGAAATGTTGCGGGTTTTTATAACCAATTCTGGCACTGATTTCTTTTACTGTCATTGTACCTTCTGCAAGAAGAGTTCTGGCTTCCTGCATCTTCGTTTGGTTCCAGTATCCAAAAACTGACGTGCCAAAAAGTTCTTTAAATCCCTTTTTTAGGGTAAACTCATTGGTTCCTACTTGATGTGCTAAACTATGAAGTGAGAAATCACCAGATAGGTTTTGCGACAGGATCTCTCGAACCGCGTAGAGCTTTTCCTGATGCTGCTTATTTTTTTCACAAAAAATATCACAATTATGATTGCTAATTTGCTCGAACTGCAACATCAACAACTCAATGACATGGGACTCTAAAAACATGCGTTTGAAATGTCCCGTTCTGTTGCAGTTCATAATTTGATGAATCAGCGTCATCATCTGTGGAGTAATAGGGTAATTATGTGGCGAAAGAAACGTTGATCGCTTTTTGGCAATGCTTTCCCTGAAAATATCAAACAGCCCGCCTTCAGGAAGATACCTGTCGAAAAAGGAAGGCAACAAATTTATTTCAAAGACTTTCATATCTTTTTCGGAGCACCATTCTATGCCACCTTTAAACCCACTAGCATAAATCAAATTGTGCTGATTGGTTTGGAAACCAATACCTTGTTTAAAGTCCTTGGAGTTTGATCGTGCATTCCCCTGTATGGCAAAATGCATTTCTATACTTTCAATGTCCGTATCGAAATGCACAATGGTAGTTCTTGGTAAAGAGAAATCGCCATAACCAATGTGAATACCTTCAAAAAAGATCTCTTGATACGATCCTTCCAGCATTAAGTGATCAGCGGTGTGCCTACGTTCAATATAATGTAATTGATCTGTTCTAAATGAATCTGGATATGTGACTTCCTTAATTAACTCCTCCAGTTCTGATCCATAAATTCTTGTTTTCATAACCTCATTCCCATTTGATTTACGACATCTTAAACTAAAGATGCTCAGTTTGACGAACCCGGTCAATACCGATATATAGCTACATTAATCACTAGTAATAGCTATTTTCATTGATTTAGCGAGATACTGTCTAGGCTTTTTAGAACAAGATTCAACAAAACACATTTTCAGCTTAATTGTTTCGCTTTGCTCCTCATGACGTACTTTTTATTCCGTTTCGCGTATTTCTTCCTTTTTTACCCGCTTGTATGTTTGTTTTCATTTAGAATGATTCAAAATAACAGCAGGTGCGCTCAAAATACAAAGGTAAAGTTCAAAAAATCAACCTAATACAGACATTAGGTTATGCTCTAAGTTTATCGGTTTTTGCTCATTTTTCATTCGCAACAAATAGTACGCTTGAACAATGTCGAGTAGAATTTACCATAGTCGACGAAAACCGAGAAGGAATAGCCGGGGCTTTGGTGGAGATCAAGGAAGTAAACCAGAAAGCGATCAGTGATGCCGGCGGTCGAGCTATTATACTTTTAGATCAAAATAGCACCTATACACTCCATGTCCACTCGTTAGGATTCGAAACAGTGCTTAAAGCAATCAAAATACCCAGTCGTAAAGAGTTTCAATTACAAGTAGAACTAAGCGAATCAACTACAGAGTTATCTGAAGTTGTTGTACAAGGACAAACGGAAGAGGAACGGGTATTGCAGCAACCGTATAAAGCGGAATTTATCAGTATGGAGGATATCAGATCCCAACCTGTAGAAGTGGTAAATATCATTAATCAGATGCCCGGTATGCGAATACGACAAAACGGGGGTGCTGGTAGCGATGTAGATATCTCCATCAATGGAATTGGAGGTAAGGGCGTGAAAATATTCATTGATGAAATTCCGGTTTACCTTCTTGGGGCAGGCTATAGCATTAATAATTTATCTCAGGGCATTATTGAAAACATTGAGATTTATAAGGGTACCATCCCTGTGACATTTGGATCAGACGCCTTAGGAGGAGTCATCAATATTACAACTCGGCAAAAGAACTCTGATTACCTGGACGTAAGTTACTCGTACGGTTCCTGGAATACACATCAAAT
>CALBPF010000070.1 GCA_937899105.1 uncultured Flammeovirgaceae bacterium
AGAGTGGATAAATATTGAGGACTATATCTTTTATTTATTTTTCACCGTGCGGTTCCTGGTGATCTTCATAGTGTTTTTTCTAGCCATATCGTTCATTTATTACTTTGGACCTTCTGTACACTATAACTGGCGGTTCTTTTCGATAGGCTCATTGATCTCTACTATTCTATGCCTGGCGGTATCATACGGATTTTCTTATTATGTGGCCAATTTCGCGAGCTATAATAAGTTGTATGGCTCAATTGGTGTGTTGATTGCCCTTATGGTCTGGCAGTTCATTTTGACTATAGTTTTGCTGGTCGGGTACGAGATCAATGCGAGTGTGCATCACGCGTACCGGATTAAGGCTTAATTAACGAAAATCTTCTTACCTTCTATTATTAATAGACTATTTGAATGACTTATCATTCATTAAACTGTTTTAATTGATTTTATGTATGATGTATCATACATATTTATTTTAAATAGATAGAGATTTGTATGATAAATTATACGTTATACCTTTATAATCAATTTATTGAATGATATGTCATACAAAAATTGGTATTCAATGAGCGATAAAGCTTTGAGTGAGACTATAGGCTCATTTGTGAGGAAGCATCGCTTGGACCAGAATAAAACTCAAAGTGAGATAGCGGAGCAGGCGGGTATTAGCCGGTCTACGTTAAGTCTACTGGAAAAAGGTGAGGCGGTCACTGTTCCAACCTTGATTCAGGCGCTTCGTGCATTGGAGCTGCTGCATATCATGGATAATTTTCAAATCGTATCACAGCCAAGTCCTTTACAGTTAGCTAAGCTGGAACGTGAAAAAAGACAAAGGGCTCGACCTGATCGGAAGGCAGGTAATCAAGGAAAAGAGTGGTAAATACTGCTATAATCAAAATATGGGGTGAACAAGTAGGTGCCGTAGCCTGGAACCATGAATCACAACTTGGGAGCTTTGAATACGATCCGGAGTTTATTAGAAAGGGGTGGGAGTTAGCGCCGCTAAAAATGCCATTGTCATCGGGCCAGAGAATTTTCACATTTCCTGATCTAAGAAAGTCAAAAGATAGTGAATATGATACATACAAAGGTCTTCCCGGACTTCTGGCAGACGTATTACCGGACAAATACGGCAATAGACTTATCAGCGCGTGGTTAGCTAAAAATGGACGACCCAGTGATAGTATGAACCCTGTGGAACAACTATGTTTTATAGGTACCCGCGGCATGGGAGCATTAGAATTTGAACCCGCTACTTTTGGTCGAGACAAAAATACTTTTAGTGTAGAAATTGATAGCCTTGTCGGAATTGCCAGGAAAATGTTATCGGCTAGAAGTGATTTCAGCGCGGACCTAGCAAATCACGAAGAGAAAGCCATTAGTGAGATTATGAAGATCGGAACATCCGCCGGAGGTGCCAGGCCAAAGGCTTTGATCGCTTACAACGAAATAACAGGCGATGTCCGGTCGGGTCAAACCAAGGCGCCAAAAGGCTACGACCATTGGATCATAAAACTTGATGGCGTCAGTGAAGAGCAGTTTGGTGAAAGTACGGGATATGGCAGGGTTGAGTATGCTTATTTTAAAATGGCCGAGGAATGCGGGATTAGAATGATGCCGTGCAGGCTCAATGAAGAGAATGGAAGGGCGCATTTTATGACTCAACGTTTTGACCGTGAAGGCAATTTTAAACATCATGTTCAAACCTGGTGTGCCATAAATCATTTTGACTTCAATGAAGTTACCAGTTACAGCTATGAGCAACTTTTTCAAACCATGAGAGAGCTGAGGCTGCCCTATCCTGATGCGGAGGAGTTATTTCGAAGAATGGTTTTTAATGTACTCGCTAAAAACTGTGATGATCATTCAAAAAATTTCGCATTCAGGTTAAAAAAAGATAAAAAATGGGAGTTGAGTCCGGCCTACGATGTATGTCATGCCTTTCGCCCGGATAGCCTATGGGTGAGTCAGCATGCATTAAGCGTTAATGGTAAACGAACGCATATTACAAAAAATGATATGGAAGCCGTGGCACGTGCGATGAGCGTCAAAAAGGGTCCGGTGATTATCGACCATATAAATGCAGTGGTTAAGCGATGGCCGGAATTTGCCGAAGAACAAAAAGTGCCTGCGGCTAAAAGAGATGAAATTAATGCTACTCTGAGTACTTTTTAATGATTTTGAGTTAGAGGGGCTAATTGGCTTTGAGAGAGATCTACGCAAGTGTAACAACTCTAAAAATACCCTACCTAGGGTATTGAAATCAAACCAATTTTATATTTAATTAGCGCAGAACCGTATTTAGCGTGTCGTTAGCGATCAAAATCATATACTTAAAGAATGGCTTAAAAAAAATAAAATATATTTTGAAACGATCACTACTATTGCATTAAGTGGGATGGCCATAGTTGTATCAATATTATCTTACTTAGGTCAGTAAAAGGCAAATTGAAAATGATGAACTAACTCATAAACCAGTTTAAAAAGTTACAAATGAACTTTTTAAATACGAATCTGTAAGAAGAAAGAGAAAAATGGTCAAATAATGTATGAGCCGGACCCAGATCTAAGAGACACAGAACAAGTACCATTACAGGAAGATATTGATGAATATATTGAGCGAGAAGTTTTACCGCATGTTACAGATGCCTGGATTGATTATGATAAAACGGCTATCGGATATGAGATCTCATTCACCCGTCATTTCTACAGATATGAACCCCTGAGAAATTTTCTGACATCACTAAGGACATTTTGGCCCTTGAGGAAGAGACGGAAGGACTGCTAAAGGAAATAATAGAATAATGATGCAATCGACCACCACCAAGTATGCTGTCCAAAACCTGCCCATAGATATTCTCCTTGGTTGGATCAAATCAGAAGAAATTGTTATTCCGGAGATACAAAGACCTTTCGTTTGGAACAAAACCAAGGTGCGTGATTTGATTGATTCACTTTACAATGGTTTTCCGGTCGGTTACATCATCACATGGAAGAACCCCAATGTGAAACTGAAAGACGGAAGTCTATCAGAAGGTAAGAAAGTGCTTATCGATGGGCAGCAAAGAATTACTGCTTTGAGCTCGGCAGTACTTGGACAATCTGTGGTGGATAAGAACTACGCAAAGATTCGCGTTAAAATCGCTTTTCACCCAATGGAAGAACGTTTTGAAGTCTTAAACAATGCCATTTCAAAAAATAAGGCCTGGATACCTGATATTCAGACCATCTTTTCCAATAAAGTAAAACCGAGTGTGATACGTAAGCAATACGTGGCAGATAATCCGGAAACAGATGAGGATTTACTTGAAAGTAGAATAGAAAGTCTTAAATCAATTTTGACCAAGCACATTGGTATCATTGAATTGGATCATTCTCT
>CALBPF010000071.1 GCA_937899105.1 uncultured Flammeovirgaceae bacterium
CTAAGCTCAGGCTAACTCACCTATTTTCATACACGTGGAGGACCGGATGCTTACATAGAAATCAGATATTTTATTAATTCAAAATCGTATCAGATTCGGATAACCTTCTTCTTTCGAAGAATGGCGCTTAGTGAGCGTTAATTATCTTACTGATTTTGGAGCCTTCGAACAGGCTTAAATTTGAAGAATAATGCCAAAACGTCCTGTGGGTGACAACTCAAAGCCGGAAGGGCGGTAAACGAATTGTAGAGTGAGATTTCAAATTCAAAATATCCCCCAAAATGGGTTATAAATTTTGAGCTGTACTATCTTAATTGAAGATATTTACCCTATTTAAGGGTATTTTCAACAACTATTTTTTAACGACTTATTATTTTCTTATTAATTTTAGATATTACAATTGTTAATTTTTAACCCTAAACAAAACAATATGAGGAAGTTTTTACTGGTTAGTTTCATGTTGATGTTCATGTTTGCTTCGAGCAATTTGTGGGCTCAAGACCGAACAGTATCTGGTAAGGTTACATCAGTGGATGATGGATCAGCCTTGCCTGGTGTAAACGTAGTACTTAAGGGTACCACTGCCGGTACCGTTACTGACATTGATGGAAATTATAGTTTCTCTGTTCCTTCAGATGGCGGTATTTTAGTTTTTTCTTTTATTGGTCTGGCCAGTGAAGAAATAGACATAGGCGCAAGATCTGTAATTGATCTAGAGATGTCCCCTGATGTAACGCAACTTAGTGAAGTTGTTATCCAAGCATATGGAGAGCAGAGTAGAAAGAAAAATCTACAATCCATTGCTCAGGTTGATGGCGAGGATATCCAGGACATACCGACAATAACACCCCAAGAAGCGCTTAATGGTAAAGTAGCGGGAGTTAGGTTTACCGGTACTACAGGAATACTTGGAGGTGAAACTAATCTTCAAATAAGAGGTGTTGCATCTATAACATCTGGTACAAGACCATTGTACGTCGTCGATGGCGTGCCTTTAAATGATGTTGATATTTCTGATGGAAATGGTGGGGCTAGCGGTTTGGATCCTTTGTTGGAGTTGAATTCAAACGATATCGAGACAATGACCATACTCAAAGATGCTTCTGCTACAGCTTTATACGGTTCTAGAGGCGCTAATGGAGTAGTGCTCATTACTACTAAAAGAGGTGGCGATCAATCTGGGAAGACTCGTTTCAGTTTTGACTATTACACCGGTTGGAGTGAGCCTACAATTACCAGAGACTTGCTTAATGCGGATCAATTCAGGCAATTCAGAGCTGAGGTTAATACCGCCAGAGGTTCTACGCCCTCAACACCAGAGGATTTTCCTCAGGACAGTTTTGATTGGTTGGATGCTACACTTCAAACTGGAAGAGTGGAGAGCTATAATTTTTCTGCTTCAGGGGGTAATGAAAAAACACAATATTTCTTTGGGGCGACATACAGCGATCAAGAAAATCACTGGATTGGTAATGATTTATATAGATTTAACGGTCGGTTTAATTTTAGTCTTCATGCATCTGATAAATTTAAATTAGGTTGGAATATAAGTATTGCACGAACGCAAGGAGATAGAAGCAATACCGAGAATTCGACTTTTTCTCCTTATACAGTGGCTAATTTGCAATTACCTTGGGTTTTACCAACGAACGAGGATGGAGATTTTGTGTCAACAGGATTTATCGAAAATGTAATTGCTATTGAAGAATTGAACTTGTCTCAACTAATCACGAGAAGGGTTATTGGTAACACCTATTTTGAATTTGAACCGATACCTGAGCTGTTTATACGAACGGATTTTGGTGCAGATATTCAACAATCAGAAGAGATAGGCAGAACACCGGCTCTACTAGCTCCTCCGGCAGGTACTGGAGATAAAGATGTTCAGCAGGTTAACAAATGGCTAAATACAACGACGGCTAGATATGCTACCAACTTCGGTTTGAATCATAATATTTCTGCTTTGATAGGTTTTACTTATGAGAGTCAAACTCAGACTCAGACTTTTGTAACTGGGAACACTTTTATTTCCGATAATTTGACCACATTAAATAATGCCGCTAATATAGATGGAGGAGGCTCATTTGAAACAGGTTATAGATTAGCAGGTACCTTTGCAAGAGTTAATTATGATTATAATTCCATATACTTGTTTGAGGCTAGTATCCGTAGAGATGGTTCTTCTCGTTTTGGGGAGGATGAACGTTTTGGAACTTTTTGGGCGGTTAAAGGTGGATGGATATTAAGCCAAGAAGATTTCTTGAGTGACATAAAAGCTATTGATTTCTTAAGACTTAGTATAGGTTATGGTACTACTGGAAACGATCGTATCGGTAATTTTGCTTCGTTAGGTTTATTTGGTGCAGGTGCCGACTATGCAGGTTTTTCAGGTATAGAGGTGAATCAGCCAGCTAATCCAGTTCTTACTTGGGAGCAAGTGGGTCAATTAGATATCTCTTTGCGTGCGGATTTCTTTAATGGAAGATTGGGAATCGATGCGAGTTACTATGAGAAAAAAACGACGGAAGCATTATTAGAGGTTCCGATTCTGGTCACCTCTGGTTTTGATGGTATCGATCTGAACGCGGGAGAAATTAGAAACCGCGGAGTAGACCTTTCCATAGATGTGATTCCGTTAAAGATGGGTGACTTTGTGTGGAAGACTAATCTCAATGTAGGTTTCTTGGATAATGAAGTTTTATCCCTTCCCGGAGCGGCTGTTGACGAGGACGGTAATGAATTCATTGCCTCCGGAAACCAAAGGGCAGTTGTGGGTGGTTCTATAAATGAATTCTATTTAACAAGATTCTTAGAAATCGATCCTGAAACTGGTGATCCTGTTTGGTTGACAAGAGATGGTGAAAGAACGAGCACATTAAGTACTGCTGATCGTGTATACGCGGGAAGCGCTATTCCTGATTTCACGGGTGGATTCACAAACACATTTACTTGGAAAGGTCTTAGCGCAAGTGTTTTCATATCTTTCGTGAGTGGGAATAAAATCTTGAATGATGATTTAGGTTTTGTAGAGAACCCGTCTTCAGGTGGATTTAACCACTCCACGAGAGTGCTTAATTATTGGACTCAGCCTGGTGATGTAGCGCTTTTCCCACGACTGGATAGTCCGCTTCTGACTACTTTTGATAATCCTTCTACGAACCGACTGGTTTCTGGAAGTCATGCCAGATTAAGAAATATTACCTTGTCGTATAGCCTGCCTGGTTCAATTTTGGAAAAAACTAACTTCTTGAGATCCGCGAGGATTTATGTTAGTGGCAATAATATAACTACCTGGTTTAATGATGAGGCTGAAGATTCCGGTATCGATCCGGAAGTCAATCAGTTTGGAGATAATGCACAGCTGCAGGGAGAAACTTTCTTCTCATTGCCTCAGGCGAGATCAATACAGGTAGGTGTAAACATTGGTTTTTAAATTTTATCAAATATGAGAATTAATAAAAATTTAATAATACTACTTCTAACCGGGTTTTTAGTATCGTCCTGCTTGGAAGATGAGTTGGAATTAGACCCTCAACAATCATTATCGACTAGTACTGCTTTCGCGTCTGTTGGTAACGCTACAGGAACTGTATTTGGCGTGTATCACCTAGCTCAGGATCTAGATGTTTTCGGGAGTATGCCACAGTTAGCTGGCGACTACATGGCTGACAATGTGAACTTCGTAGGTACCTTTCCTACATTACAAGATGTAAATAGTTTGACACATTTGGCGGATAACGGGAGTACCGGAGCCTGGTGGTCGGAAGCATACGAGTTAATATCAAGCGCTAATTTGGTTATAGAGGGTGTTCCTACTGTTCCCGATATTGGTGAAGCGGAAGCAGCCGCCCTAATTGGGGAGGCAAAATTTTTAAGAGCTTTAACTTATTTTCATTTGGTAAATCTCTTCGCTCAGCCTGTACAGATTGATGGGGGTCAGTCCCTTGGATTACCGTTAATACTTGAGGCTTTTAATGGTGATCCGGTATCTGTAAATTTACCCAGGTCTACCGTTGAAGAGGTACACCAGCAAATTAGACAGGATCTTTTAGATGCGGTTGCTGGCCTTCCTGATAGTTATGGTACTGATACCGAGACAAGAGGCAGAGCTACTAGTGGGGCAGCCAGAGCGCTTTTGTCAAGGCTTCATTTATATCGTGAAGAATGGACAGAGGCGGCTGACTTCGCTAATCAAGTCATCCAGTCATCCATCTATACTTTAGCGCCAGATTATACCTTCTATGATGGATTGACGGCTGAGGATGTTTTTACCATTGTTAACACGGTACAGGATAATGGCGCTACTGGTAGTGGCGGTTGGGATAACTATTATGAGCCTTCTGAACAAAATGGTAGAGGAGATGGTACTTTTTCTCAAAGTTTGATTAGCGCTTTCGAGGAGGAACCTGGTGATTTACGATTTGTGCTAAAGAAATCTGGTCTCGACGCAGCTAATATTATGAGCATGTTTACTACAAAGTATGACGATGCGTTAAACGACGACTCCGATGCACCTATCATAAGAGTGACCGAAATTTACTTGAATAGAGCTGAAGCTTTAGCTATGATTACCGGTAGTGGTTCACCTAATACAGAAGCCTTGGATTTAATAAATACGCTCCGAACAAGGGCGGGGTTAGAGGATTTAGCGCCTGCTACGAACTCAGAATTAATTGATGCCATTGCTGTAGAGCGGCGGAAGGAACTATGTTTTGAAGGTCACAGACGCATGGATTTGTTAAGAAGAGGGCTTCCATTAAGAACAACAGGTAATTTACCTGCCAGTCAGCCTACAGGTGTTGGTATATCTAGTCCGGGAGATGATAAAGTCATTATAGGTATCCCTCAGGATCAGGTTGATTTGAGCGAGGGCGTTTTAGTTCAAAACCCAGGATTTTAATTTATTTAGTTTAAATAAGTTAGCTATTTATATAAATAATTGATTATGAAATATTTAAATTTTAATATATTCCTTCTTCTACTGGCGACAGTATTGATTTTGTCGAGTTGTGAGGATGATGATAGCTTGGAGTCGTCTACGTTACCTCCCCTTATAGCATTAATAGAACCAACATTATCTGATGCGGTTGAAGAGGGCGCGGATTATACTGCCTCTGTTGGTTTATTTTCTGGGCGTCTTGCGGAACAAGATATTACTGTCGACTTCGCAACAACAGGCGCAGATGTAAGGTCAGGTAGTGTGGTAATCGCAGCAGGCACATCGGAAGCCGAGATCGTGTTGTCATTTGCTGACAATACTGTAGTTGACGGGGCTCGTGAGGTCACGTTAACGATAACTTCATCAAATGCGGAATTTCCTGTTACTTCCGAAAAGTATGGAGGTGATTCATTTACATTTAGCGTTATTGATGATTTACAACAGTATAGCTTAGGTACTGGAACTGAAGCAGATACAGTGACTGTTATGGAAAATGATGAATCATTTGTTGTAATGCTTGAATCGCTTACTGCGTCATCGGACGAAGATATTGAATTTACCTATGAAGTTGACGCAATGAGTACCGCCGTTGAGGGTGCGGATTATGAAATAGATGGCGGTACTACTTTTAGCGTATTTGAAGATTCAATTCAGGTTCCTCAGTTCTCAATAGATTTATTAGATAACGAAGTTATAGATGCTGATAGGTTTCTTAAATTGAATCTGACGGGTCTAACAGCCTCCGATGAAAGTTCTATTATCGACACTTTGGCTAACAGTGTAATCTATAAGATTGTTGACAATCTATCGGAGATAACAATTAGTAGTTTGGCTGGGGCGGCTATAAGTGATGGGGATACTTTGGTAGTATCTGAAGCCGGAACCGTAGAAGGGGTCTTTTCATCCGATACGGAATCTCCGGATTTTGTTTTTGCAAGATTGTTATTTAATGGATCAGGTATGGCTCCTTCAGGTGTATCTTATATTGGTAGTGAAACTGCTACAATCGCTGAGGACCAGCAAGATGGAAGTGTGTTTGTTAATTTTAGTGAATCGGCATTTCCTATGGGTGATGGAGATGAGAATACAGATGATGACCTTTATCTTGTGATGACTATTTCTTTAGATGACACTTCAGGAAATGATGAGATTTCGGCTGATGATATAGAGTTTATCGTAGTCTTAGAGTCAAGTACTCCATAAAATCAAATCTTAATAATGTTTTGTTAAAAAGAGATGACAGTTAATGTCATCTCTTTTTTTTACAATATGAACAAGTCTTTTGATAATTCTAGTATGCTTGAAGCACGTACAGAAACGCATAGATATTTCAATGTGTAACTAAAGTAGTTATGAAATACCCCCTCGTTATAATAACCATACTGACAACGATTTCCATAGGTGCTTATTCTCAAGCTATTATTAGAGGAAAGGTTACGAATTTTAAAACTAAAAGCGGTATGCCCTTTGCCAATGTTTACTTAGATAAAACGAGTATCGGTGTTTCGACTGACGAAAACGGCAATTTTGAACTATTATGCAATAATGAAGGGGGGTTTGAGCTTATCGCCTCATATATCGGATATGAGCCGGCACGGATAAACATTTTCCTTAAATCTGACTCGACGTATTCAATAAACTTTAAGTTAATTGAGCGCATTAACCAATTAGATCAAGTTGTTATAACGGCCAAGAGAGATAAGAAATGGAAAAAGGATTTAGAAAAATTTAAACAGTATTTTTTAGGGGAATCTAAGGTTAGCCAAAAATGTGACATTCTCAATCCAGAGGTTCTTTATTTCGATCACAATGATCTAACGTTTAGAGCTTACGCAAGAGGGCCATTGATTATAGAGAACAAGTATTTGGGTTATAAAATTAGCTACGATTTGTTGTCATTTTTATATATAAAAAAGTTAGAAAGAATTATATACAAAGGTCATGTTCGGTACGAAGAATTGGAGAGCATCCACGCAAGTAAGAGTGTAAAATTGAGAAGACTTAAGGCATATCAAGGATCGCTTATGCATATGTTGAGATCTATTGTTCGTGACGATGTTGACGGAAGTGATTTTGTTTATTACCAAGAGAAAGGAGAATTCTCTGATATCCAACTGTATCCAAAAAGGAATCTAACAGCAATAAACAGTGAGATCTTTACAAGAAAGAATAAAAATACCGAAGAAAACGGACGCAATTATTTAACCTTTGACGGATTTATCCGGGTTGAGTACTTACCTAGAACATCAACTGAGGTTATGGGAAGTAATTTTGTAGTTTTTCCAGAGACTTCCTGGATTAATATTAATCGAAAATCAGTTGAATTTACAGATGCCGGCAGTGTAGTTCGTCCGCTCGAATTAATTGAATATGGCGCACTTGCTGATCAACGATTTGGAACTTCATTACCTCTGGATTATGAGCCCATTGGTTCAAAAGTGAGCAAGGAAAAATCTGAGATGGACATAGTAAGAGCTTTGAGCACAAATTTGCCTGAGCATAATAGTATTTTTCCAAAGGAAAGAGTGTTTCTGGATTTAGATGTATGTCAGAGCAAGCCAGGCGATTCAATTAAGTTTAATGCCACGTTAGTAAAAGGGGCAGAACTCAATGAAAGTGATTTAAGTCGAACACTTTATGTAGAATTAATAAATGATGATTTTGAACTGATAAAATACATAGTTGTACGGCTGGATGGCGGTAAAGGAAGTGGAATAATAACTTTACCTAATTATTTAAGTGGAGATAAGTGCTATATACGAGCTTATACATCTTGGATGAAAAATTTCAGTGAAGACTTTTTTTTCTTAAAACCGGTTTATTTAAGTCAGCAAGCCTTTCAGCCTAAAAATCTGACGGTTAACTTTTATCCTGAATCGGGGATGTTATTACACAATACTAAATCAAATATGGCTTTAAGAGTTATGAATTCCCACGGTGTTGGTCAGCGTATATCAGGCACATTGTATGATGAAAACAATAGGATAATTGATAGTTTTAAAACGAACTACTTAGGGTGGACTACAATAAGTAATTTTAAGCTTAAGCGCCAATATACGTATTATGTAAAGTTGCGAAATGTTGATGAGACGTTTTTTTTGCCGAAAGTGGCAAATACGGGTGTCTCTTTGACTGTCTCAAGAGATGAAAAAAATATTGTTGTAGAAGTTAATTACCTTAATCTTTCTCAAGAGAAAGCTCGAGGTTATCTTATAGTTCAATCCAGAGGAGAAATCAAATACTTAACTCCTGTATTGCCTGAGAGTAGTAGGGAGGTGGTCGCAATTACTGATAATATTTTTGACGAAGGTATTTCTGTCATAAGTTACAGCTATCTTAATTTTGACTTAGAAGTTAAAAGAGCTATTTATATCAAAAAAAATGATGGTATTGATGAGCTAAACGATTCTGAACTCTGCGACAATGAAACCAGGGAAAATTTTTTCTTACTGAATTCTGATCTTAAACACATATTGATCACGAATGCCAATCAGTATCTACAAAATAGCTCAGATTCTAAAGTTGCGCTAAACTCTTTACTAATGACCAGTAATTGGTCGACAGTCCCTGTGATTGAAATAGCAAGTAAGAACGATCCCGAAGAAAAATATGCGATTGAACAAGGAATCTCGTTTTCGGGTAATGTGAGCGAAATGAATAGTGATATTCCAATATCCGACAAAACGATCAATGTACTGGTCAAAGATGAAAAGCCGATCTTTCATTCCGCTTTAATTGATAATGAAGGCAACTTCGAGTTTAAAGATTTGAATTTTACTGATACAACTGAGTTAGTATTTAGCGTGCAGGGTGTTACTGATAAATTTGATCTCCGGATTGACAGTATTGAATATGAATATAAACGACCTGATGATTACTTTTCTGGAGTAAGGAACTCAGAATCAGAAAAAATGGTCAAGTATTTTTCATCGGATGGTTACAGTAATGTATCCGGCGTCCTTCTTGATGAAGTAGTAATAAAACGAAAAAAAATGTCCGAGTTGCAAAAGGCAGGAGGTTTTGTTCTTCATGGTGAACCTACCTATTCTTTTGACTTTGAAGAAGATGATCCACGACTTCAAAATACTTCAATGCAAGGGGGATTACTTAGTTTTTTGGTAGGGAATGTACCGAACTTAAGCGTTTCTTATGATGTAGGGGGTAGGGTTAATAATGTTATAATTGGAGGTCCAGTAAGTTTACCAGGGGGTGGAGGAGCGGCTATACCTTTATTTCTTGTGAATTCGGTACCTGTAGATCTTTTTTCCGTTAATAATATGAATGTATTTGATGTTTCGAAAATCGAAATTCTAACCGGTGCAAGCGCGACTATTTATGGAAGTAGAGCTGCTG
Source organism: uncultured Flammeovirgaceae bacterium (assembly GCA_937899105.1). GTDB lineage: Bacteria > Bacteroidota > Bacteroidia > Cytophagales > Cyclobacteriaceae > Fulvivirga. The sequence goes on from CALBPF010000071.1 coordinate 9,293, forward strand.
GAGGTGTGATTTCGATCACAACTAAAGTACCTTCTTTCAAAATATCTCGAAATTCATCAAATGTCTCTAGTAGAAAGCTTAAAGGTTATACCACTTTTCCTTCTTATTGAATCCTTGTTTTAAACTTGAGTAGTTTAAACTATTACATATACATTGATTCTTTTGATAAACTGACGTTAAATTGAATTTCTCAGACCTTATTTGTCATACGATTCGTAAACAATGAAAGCTTCTTTTAAGCCCTCTTCACTAGCGATTGTCAGATTTTTTTCTTTTAAATCACGTGCAATCTGTTGAGACCTGTCTCCAAAAAAAGTTAGAATTTTTTTCTTTTTAAGGGAGATGCGTAACAGATCACTGTTAGATTCTTTTACATAATATTCCCTTGCTAATACGTATTGATCTTTAGTGCTTCGTGTGTTATAACCGTCGGGAGCCTGACCTGCTTTAATAATAATTTTTTCTTTAATGTATACTTTTCTTTTACCGTCAAACAGAATTCTATAATAACCTTTATCTGGTAAGTTAATGAAAGAATCTACTTTTTCTCCTGAATCGTTACCTATTTTAAACATCTTGACCATGTCACTATTAATAATAACTGTCATATCGTCTTCTTTCAGCCACAATTCGTCATTGTAACCATTATATCTAAGAGTTAGATTTTTAAAACTAGTGTACTGAGACTGGATCTCGCCATTATTGCTCCATTCTTGTAAAAATGGAGACCCATCAACGCCTAATACTTTAGTTTTTTTTAAGTCGTCGTTTACAAAGCTTTGCTCAATGATATCTCCTATTGTGTTTTGAGCTATATCTCTCACCTGAGACCATGACTTTTGAATCGTTAACGCCGCGCCAATAAAAATTAGTACCAGTATTTTGGTTTTTTGTTTTTTAAATGAATAATTAAGAATCATATTCTTGAACATATTCTTGTTAGATTAAACCCCGGATAAGTTTACAAATTTCATACCGAATGATATTAAGTAAGTAAAAAGGACCGAGAAATGTAAGCCATTGCCAGTACAATTCACAGCGGCTGTCTTTTAGGTCTTCCTTTAGCTACTCTTTGTAAATGAGGCATGCTTTTATTAATTACGTTTTCGATGAAGTACTCAGTTTGATTAGCGGTTAGTTCAGTTGGATATATATTACCTTGAGAGGCGCTTGGCATAAATTAACAGTTTTCCTATCATCCTATTAATAGTGAGTTAGTGTATTTCTTCACTCCTTCCTCAAGGCTGAGGAATTTTTTTGAGTAACCAATTGATCTTAGTTTATCCATATCCGCTTCTGTGTAGTACTGATATTTATCGCGAATATCTTCAGGAGTATCAATAAAGGATATATTTTCAGTAACACCCATAGCCTGAAAGACGGCTCTGGTAAGATCTAAAAATGTTCTGGCTTCTCCACTGCCCAGGTTGTAGATTCCGGAATTTTTCCTGTGATGCATTAACCAATAACATACATCTAAAACGTCATCCACATAAATAAAATCTCGTTTTTGCTCTCCATCTTTGAAATCCGGATTATGCGAGCGAAACAGCTTCATCTCACCGGTGTCCTTGATCTGATTGTAGGCATGCCATACAACGGATGCCATACGCCCCTTGTGGTATTCATTAGGGCCATAGACATTGAAGAATTTGAGACCCACCCAAAAAAATGGTTTTTCTTTTTGTTGAAGCGCCCAAAGGTCAAAATCCTGCTTGGATTGGCCATAAGGATTTAAGGGTTTCAATCCAGGTATTTGACTCTCGTCATCCATATATCCGTTTTCCCCCAATCCGTATGTTGCTGCACTGGATGCATAAACAACAGGAATTTGATATTCTATACACTTTTTCCAAATGTTTTTTGTGTAATCCGTATTCAGACGGGTTAGGAGCTCAATGTCAAAAAGTGTAGTATCTGTCTTAGCGCCGATATGAAAAATAAACTCTATTTCCTCGTGATTTATATCGATCCAGGGCATGAAAACACCTCTATCCACTTGTTCTAGGATCTTCAGACCCTCTAGATTTTTGTTTTTTAAAGGATTATCAAATTTGTCTACAGCAACGATGTAGTTGAAATTCTCGTTATTTAGTTTTCTTATCAGTCTACTGCCTATAAATCCAGCGGCGCCGGTAACAACAATCATGTCTTTTTTTTGTAAAGTTGTTAAATCATTTCAGCAATATGAAGTCAAGTTTAAAAATGTTCAGATTACTATCTTTGCATAAATTTTAGACGCCAATGATTTATGTGAGTAGGCATGAGCATTTTAATGCTGCACACAAATTGTATAACTCATCCTGGACAAAGGAGAAAAATGAAGAAGTGTTTGGCCCATGTGCTAACGAAAATTGGCACGGTCATAACTTTGACCTCATCGTTACGGTTAAAGGTGAGCCCAATCAAGACACCGGATTCGTTGTAGATTTAAAAAAGCTAAGTACGTTAATTCGTAAGGAGGTGATAGAAGTATTTGACCACAAAAACTTAAACCTTGATGTGGAGGTGATGCGGGGTAAGATGGCTAGCACCGAGAACATGGCTATCGAGATCTGGAAAATACTTCAATCTACGCTTCCTAATATAACTTCAACGGCGCGACTTCATTGTGTTAAGCTCTATGAAACTCCCCGTAATTTTGTTGAATATTTTGGTTAATGTGGTAGTATGAAATATTACCTGATTGCTGGCGAGAGGTCGGGAGATTTACACGGCGGGAACCTTATAAAACAGATTAAGCGAAGAGATACTAAGTCGAGCTTTATAGGTTTTGGTGGAAACGAAATGAGCGCTAATGGCATGGTACTCTCTGAGCACTACAGTAAGATGGCGTTTATGGGTTTCTTGGAAGTCATGAAAAACCTGGGTACAATCCGTGGTTTAATCCAAAAATGTAAGCAGGATATCCTAAATCAAAAACCTGATGTGGTAGTATTAATTGACTATGGCGGCTTCAATATGAAAATAGCTAGGTTTTGTAAGAAGAATGGGTTTCGTACTTTTTATTATATATCGCCAAAGGTATGGGCATGGAATACTAAGCGCGCCCTTAAGCTCAAGGCTACTGTGGATAGAATGTTTGTCATTTTACCATTTGAGATGGACTTCTTTAGAAAATACGGTTGGAAAGTAGACTATGTGGGTAACCCTGTACTTGATGCTGTTAAATCATATGCGGTAAATCCAATGGAAACAGGCGAATTTGTGGCGCTGCTTCCTGGTAGTAGACCGCAAGAGTTGAAGCATGGTCTGCCCATTTTGACTGAGCTGGCGCTGAAAGTACCGGAGGTAACTTTTCGAGTTGCAGCCGTTGATAACGTTGATGCAACAGTTTACGATGTAATCCGTTCTGCTTCGAATGTTGTACTTGATTTTGGTCATACCTATGATTTGTTGGCCCATGCAAGAGCAGCTGTAGTGACTTCGGGTACAGCAACACTTGAGGCTGCGTTATGGAAAGTTCCCCAGGTAGTAATATATGAAACCAGTCAAATAAGCTATCTTATCGCCAGGAATTTGATCAAAGTAGATTACATATCACTTGTGAATTTGATTATTGGTAAGCCTGTAGTAAAGGAGTTAATTCAAAAGGAGTTTAATGTACAGAATATTGCTTCTGAGTTGGACTTGCTTTTGAACAATGACGAGTATAGAAATGATATGCTCTCACGATATGATGATTTGTATAAAACACTTGATATTGGTTCAGCTAGTGAAAATACGGCAGATCTGATGTTAAAATATTTAAAAGCAGGTTAGAACCTAATTCTTGTTTGGACTCTTAAAACAGTTCTACTATTGCCATCGATTTCTTCCAGTCCGCTGCCTACAGTTTTGCGATCTATAAAAGTTGTACGTCCGTATTTCGCCCAAAAGTCTAGTTTAGAACTAGCCTTAAACCTTAGCGCCAAATAATTTCTAAGGCCTCTTCCGCTTAGTGCAGGAATAGAAAAGGTATATAAGACATCTCGTTCGAAGATATACTGACGATTATCGAAATCATCTGTGTCAAAAAGAGCTATGCGCGCACTTAAACTCCATCTGCTATAGCTAAAGTTAACATCTTGAACCAAGGCAAAGCCTGTTGTAGATTTACCGTTAAAACTCTGATGACTGCCTTGTAGCCTTGATTTGATGCTTAAAACGGTAGAAACTTTGTGATCAAGGTTAATTAGGTAACTACGTTTTAATGCATTATCAGCAAGTTTTAAATTATCCGGTAATTCTGAGTTGTTAATATTATCGGCTTTTGATTGCTGTCTGAACTGGGCATACAAAAGCGTTTGTTTATTTGGACTATATGTGAATCGAGAAAGGTATTCATAACCAGAACTGGGCTTGCTGATATTTGATCTTATATCGGTAAATACAAAGCCATCAAAAAAAGCAGTAATACTCATTTTTTGATTTATGGCATGTTTTAACCCTAAGTAAATGCCTTTTTCACCCATATTTCTGGTAGACTCTCCAAAACCTGATGAGTAAAAAGAATGAAAGTTATTGTCATAGTTCCTTATTACGATAGATCCTTCAAGGTCGCTATTGAGGTTGCTTACAATCCCTGCTATACTTCCAATACCTCCGGATTTTGATCTGGCGATTTCAGCGAATAGTGCATAGTTATACTTTCGATAATTTATATAGGCGCTGAAAACAGTATTATTTTGGCCGGTAAAGCGCGACATATTTTCTATACCCTCGTCCCGAATAATGGGCATTGAATATGCTGTATTTAAAAAATTCATACCTACATTCAAATTTTGCTTCGTATAATCAATATTGGCGCCCCAATTTTTTTCACGAACAGCATTTCTGTTTGCTCTTTCACTTTGTGTTCTGTGGAGTCCTGAAGTTTGTATAGATCGTACAAATGGGGTCATTGCATAAGCGCTGTCATTGATTACTCTTCCATCCTGGTTTAGAGATGAATAAAGCCCTGTGATTCTAAGGTTTTTTCTAACTTGAAAGGTACTGACAACTCCTTTGAAATGTCCCGTTTCAGACACTGATGTATACGGTAGCGCTCCAAGATTTACTCTTCTGGTCGTTGTGATTGTTTCCGCTCCTTTGCCTATACTGAAGCCTGAACTAAAAACCAGCCCTTGTCCATACTGCATTTGGAAGTCGCCAAGAATTAGATTTTGTAGTTTGCCTTTATTCTGTACTTGTCCGTGGAAACTGATAAAGTCAAAGCCAAACTGATTACTGTTGAATTCAAAAACTTCACCAGCATCTTTTTCTACGGTGAATCCTAGGCTAAAGTCTTTAGTATAACTTGTTCGAAAACGTCCATAAAGCTTGTCGGCATTTCCTGCATATCTGCTCGACTCATCATTTTCAGGTGTCTTGAAACCATTCTTTGTTTCTAGCGTCCTTTCATAGCGAAGGATAAGGTAATTGTTTGATTCATTCCAAATACGCTTCGGTAATCCCTGCAGTGAACCTCGAGGTTGTCGGGTATCTATTTTTATAAATGACTTAAGCCTTCGTAACGTCTTAAGATCAAATTCAGGAATGGCTTGAAGCTCGTATACTGAAACCAGTTCTCCAAACCTTTTCTTATAATCAAAAAAAGCCTGGACTTGTCGATTTGACAAAATGTATAAAGATGCCAGATCCTGTTCTGTTGCTTGATTAAGATCAATAGGATTGCTTAAAAAGAGTAGCAAAACCTCATATAGCTCGTCATAGTTAATATCTTGATCTTGTCCTTGAAAAACCTCTTCAATGATCCTCTCAATATTGGTTGGAGAGGCCTCATGTTGAGCATAAATACAAGTGGAGCCTACAATGCAAACGAAAATGAGTATACTTCGTCTCACTTTTTTGATAAGACGTAGTTTAACGCTAACTGGTGAGTATTACCTAATACATAGTCAATTCTAATGGCATAGTCAATTTCTACCTTCCAGGTCTTAAGGCCTAAACCGAAAAAGTTTACAAAGGGAGCGGTGTTAATTCCAGTGCGAAAGGAGAACTTGGGGAGAAATACATACTCAATACCAAGTTTAAACCGTGGATCATATTCAATGTCCTTTTCTACATCTGCATTTAATATCAATTTATCATTCTCCCTGTATGAGACGCCTACGTTCAGAATGGTGGGTAGCCTTTCATCCTCCAGGTCGGAGAGTTTTGCCCGATTAACATTACGAATAAATGCACCAAGCAAGAATTCATCACTTAATCTGACGGTGCCACCAAAATCAACGGTAAATACTGACCGACTCCCAAAATCTTGAATAGCCGTTTCGAAGTAATTTAGCCGCACACCGAGTTGCCCTATACCGAATTCATTCGCGTACGATAAACTAATATTTTGTTGGTGGTATAAGTCATCACCAAACCGAAAAACGGTGAAAGAAGCTGTTCCTAATTTCAAAGGAACAACCGCTCCGGCTCCTATTGAAGATAGCTCTTGAATACCATATTGATTTTGTACGGAAATTAATGCTGTGGTTTCCTTTACAACCGATAAACCTGATGGGTTATTAAATGCAGACCAATTACCAACCAGTGCAGAATTTGTGTTTCCCATCCCTAATGGGCGAGCGCCTAGCTCTATTCCGTTTTGAGCGTTACTTTTGTAAGTAAATAAGATTATGGCTAGTATGCCAATGAATTTAAATGTAATCAAACAAATTTTTTTTTACCGCCGAATATAATTGATTAAATGAAATTCAAAAAAGGATATATCATATTTAAATTACTGGTAATAATCGGACTCTCAGTAGATAGTAAACTTTTTGGTCAGCTCTACTATGATGATGGAGCCATTAAGGCAAATGGTCTTTGGGAGAACAACCTAAGGGACGGGGAGTGGGTTTTTTACTATCCCTCTGGTCAGATCAGTAGCATTGAGCGCTACAGACGTGATCAACTGCATGGTAACGCCAAATACTTTGATTTTGAGGGCAATTTAATTGGTAACGAGTACTGGGAAAATGGTAGCCTTGAAGGTTTGGCTACATATTACCACCAAAATGGACAAACTGAGAAATCTGGGCGGTATCAAAACAGTCTTTATTCAGGTCTTTGGAAGTTTTATCATGAAAATGGTCAATTGAAACGTCAGGTCAATTATATAGATGGCTTGATAGATGGGGAATGGATTTATTATAATGATAAAGGTATAGTGATTCAGAGAGGATCTTATAAATCAGGAAAGGAAACGGGTAAGTGGTTTTTCTATTCTGCAGATGGAAAGCTTGAATTTGAGGGAGAGTATTTAAGCGGAGAAAAGGTGGGAGAGTGGTTTCGAGCAACGAAACGAGGGAAGAAAAAGTCATGGAAATACTAAAATTCCTTTTTCAGATGAAAAAAGAGTCCGCCTTCGTTTTCTCTATTAACAGAATACTCAAATCGAATTACGGTGTCGTAATACGTGACAAAATCAACTCCAAGGCCAGTTCCGAAAATATACCGATCAGCTAAGCGACTGCTTATCCGGTAATTATCATAATTGTGCACATATCCCATATCAAAATATGTCTTTATATAAATATCTAGTGGAATTTCCCGGAACTGCTCAAGTGGAATAAGGCCCACTCTTTTTTTTGTTGACAAAATGCGTCTTTTAAATGTACTTCTGCTAAGGCCGAACCTTGGTCCTTCAATTAGATATAGTTCATAACCTCTGACAACATCTTTTTTGAATCCCATGGCATTAAAATTTGAATAGGGTTGATCTGAAGGAAATGTAAATGAAAGAGAGGTGTAATTCGAAAAAAAGAACTTCTTCCCAAGGTCATAATGCTGCGATAACCCCAGTTTAATCTCCCATTGGTCTAAATCATCAAACAGGCTGAGGCCAAATTTGCGGATATCAAAATCAAAACGACGTCCTTTTAGCGGATAGGGATTAAAATCTCGTTTGTCATAAGTAAAGCCATAGCGTAAGGTAAAGTATCTTTGTGAGGTATTGCTGTTTTTGTAATATTCAGGATTTAAAATAGCTACTGTATCCCGTACTGTATTATAATTGAAGCTCAGATTAACACGGTGAAATATATAGAATGAATTTCTAAAAGTATAACCTACACCATAGGTCTGTTCTGTTCTAAGTAATTCATCAGCATCATAAAAAGACTGAATATGGTCTTCAGTTTGAAAAGCAATATTATTGTTTTCTGAGTAATCAAATAGGAATGAGATACCATGACGTTGGGTTTGATCAATATATGGTATTCTGTACACCAGGTTAAACTTCCTCGTAAACCCAAACTGAAGAGTTAGCCGGAGTTCTTCATTACGACCTCGGAAATTATTTCTATTAAGTTTTATTCCAAAGTTTGTTCTACTAAAACTGCCATCTCGGTTCTGCAACCAGTCATTGAAGTTTCTATCTGCTAAGTCAAAAATAGGGGATGGGAAAGTATACCATCGCTCCTTGACAACAATAACTATGTCTACCTTCTCAGTGGATAGATCAAGAATAGAGATCTCCACAGAGTTAAAGAGCCGGAGATTTTGAATCCTGTTTCTATCTACTTTTAATAAATCTTGCAGTTTATCATATCGATAGCTTTTCCCAATTTCTACGTCTACCTCTCTCAGGATGATCTTGGATTTGGTTACCTTGTTTCCAATAATAAAAATGTTGTCAATAAGAACGTTCCGTTGGGTGGTATCGGCAATTGCAATATTCTTGTCAGGAATAATAGAGATAGCTTTTTTCTGGGGTGATTGAGAGAAAAGTGAAAACAAAGAGAAAAGTACCACCAACATCTTCTTCCTACGCCATTTTAATAAAATTAGGGAGGATAATGTTAAGCATAAAACAATTCAAGTCAAATTTGATTTTTGCTTAATGTTAAAGATCTAATAAAAATTAATATTCCTGCAATTATTAGAGGGATGCTTAATATTTGCCCCATGTTATAACTGAGGTCATCTTCAAACGCTACTTGGTTTTCTTTAAATAATTCATGCACGAAACGAAGTCCGAAGAGCAAAATAAGGAATAAACCCAAGAGAAGTCCATCCGGGGTGTTGATTTTGGTTCTGGTCCAAAGAAAATAAAGTAATATGAATATTAGTAATGATGTTGACGCCTCATACAACTGTGTAGGGTACCTTGAAATGCCCTGCGCTTGAACAGAAGCAAAATAAGTACCATCAGGTTCTTTGGTTAATTTGTACTTGATGTCAGCTGGAGCTGTAATGTGATCGTTAATGTAGTAACGCCCGCCGTTTAATAAACCGGCAAACCGGCCTTTGAGGTATCTTTCCAGACTTTCCTCATTCAGGATCTCGGGTTGATTTTTGAATTTCATCTTAATAAGAAGTGGGACTTTCCCTTCCGAAATCTCTCTCGTTTCATCCTTTTCCACTTCTATTTCCTCAATAGGACTGGTATCTGCTATGAATGGAGGTTTTTCTATGTTTTTGGCGAAAACTACGCCGGAATTTGATTCAGTAGGTATTCCATAAATCTCGGAGTTCATGAAATTACCCATTCTAATAAGGCAGCCGGTCAAGGCAACAACGATCACAATACGATCTACTACCTGAAGCCAATTTTGATTAGGCCTTTTAACCCTTTTTACTTTTAAACCTGAAGGAAGAAAGTAGAAGAACTTAACCGTCACATCATATCTTGTATACAACCAAAGGGCAAACAAAATTCCAAATGCTGCACCGTGACTGGCAAGTCCACCTTCCCAGATTTTAATTATATCAATAGGGTTTGACAGATACTTATCCGGTTCATAGAAGAACACGTGGCCTAACCTGGCTCCCAAAATGGTAGCAATAACCATAAATACGGTCAGCGTTTCCACATCTTTCTCAGGTTTACCTTCCTTGCGATAGATGTAAAACATGATCTGCTGGCTAATTAAAAAGCCTAGAGCAAAAAGTAAGCCATACCATCTAACAGGTCGTCCTGCTATCCAAGGCATCCAATCCGGGAAAGCAAACATATCCGGGTCGGCGCTCCAAATAATGAAACTCATCAAATCCATGCGGCAAACTTAATGAAATTACTCGCTACTTATTGAATAGATATCAAAGCTTATCAAGCTGAGTGAGTTCTTCAGAAAAACCACTGGAAAGAATGGGAAACCTGCACCAGGTGCGTGGGTCTACGTTAAAGGTATCCAGATGAAAAGCGGGAGCTATTCGCTCCCTTTTCCACTGGTTTCTGCTCCAAAGTTGATAGAATTTTTTTATATGCAACTTCAACTTTTCATTCGCTTCAAGCTTTTTGGACTCCAATGCTAAGTAGACTTCTACTGGAGACTTATGGTCCCGGATGGCGAGTGTTTCGATCTCCACCATAATATGATAAGGCATTAAGTCATCTTCATCGGTTTGTATGCTTTCCAAAGGTCTCAATTCTGCGCTTGGTTGAAGATTATTCACAGATCTTAGCGAGTTGTAACCAAGATCTTTCTCGGCCCATTTTAGCCATTCTCTTATGAAATGCTTATCTACCGCAGCTATTGGCGCTAAACTGCCACTGGTATCGCCATCCATTGTTGTATAACCCACATCACCCTCGCTTCTATTAGATGTTGTGAGGAGCAGAGCGTTATTAATATTGGCTAACATCCAAATGATAGGCGATCTGCTTCGGGCCTGAATATTCTGCAAAGCTATATCATCTTGTTCCCAACTTAGATCACGCTTTAAGGCAGATTCAATCTTTGATGAATAAGAATGTACTTCATCATCAATATTCCAAGAATAAAACGTAGCGCCAATTTCTTGCCCCAGGCAGCTAGCTGATGTATAAGTGTCATGTGAGGAATTAACGGTACTCTGATAGGCGCATATCAGCAATTGTTTGATAATTGCTTTTTCATTGGGTGCTTCTTTGATTTCTGCGATGCCAAGCTTTTCCTTAAAGGACGCCAGACCTAATTCATTAATGCCACGCTTTACCATCTCAGCGACTAACACTGCAATGGTTGATGAGTCCGCTCCCCCACTAAGTGAAAGAACAAAGCCTTTGGCATTACTTTTTCTTAGGTAATCAAAAAGCGCTAACGCACTAGCTTGAGTAAATTCATGAAATTTGTCCCGAGTAAACTCTTCTGGTACCGCTGTATTCACTGAACCTTTGGTAAAGTTTACGTCCGTATGCAAAAGATCAACGTCCTGGAACGAAAGCCATTTGTTTCTTGCCAAGAGTTGTCCTTCTTTGGCAATCATGATCTCTCCATCGTAAATCATGCGTCCCGCTTCGTTGCCAAGTAAATTGGCGTAGAGATAAGTGCAGTTGAATTTCTTTGAACTGCCTACAACTAGCTCCTCACGATCAAGCGTCTTCCCAAAGGCAAAGTGGCTGGCACTGGGATTAACTATGATATCAATACCCTTCTTTACTAAATAGCAGGCAGGACGGTCCTTTCGCCAGGCATCTTCACAAATCTCAAAACCAATTTTTACACCCTTATGCTCAACAATGAGGTCGCCTATGAAAGTCTTTTGTTTTCCAATTGAGATTTGTTTTACTCTATCCCTATTCCAAGGAATAAACCAGCGAGGTTCATAATGCACACCATCTCTGGCCATATTTTGCTTGGCATAGATGCCTTTTATATCTCTATTATGTATAAATGCACAACAGTTATAAAATTTGCCATCATCTTGAAAGGGAAGCCCTACTATTATGGCAATATCAGAAGTATATTCACATATTTCCAATAGCAGCGCGGCTGATTTTTTGTAAACCCACTCGCTGAGGAATATATCTTCGCACCCGTAACCCGTAATACAAAGTTCCGGTAAACAGAGCAAGTCAATATTTTCCGCACGTCCTTTATCTATTGCTTGCTTTATATTGCGTATGTTATTTTGCCAATCAAGGGGAGTCTGGTTAAGAGAAGCCCCACCAATTTTTAATTCAGTCATAAATAATCTATGTTTTTATTATTCCTGAATTAAATCCAACATCTCACATGTCTTATGGGCGGCGTCTTGCTCCGCCTTTTTCTTATTAAACCCTTGTCCTGAACCAAACGGCTCTCCGTCGATATAAACCATGGCTGTAAATTCTTTGAATTGCTTCTGATTTTTTACATCTACAATATCAAATTTTATTTTCTTGTTCTCCCTTTGTCCCCATTCAATAACCATGCTTTTGTAGTTATGGTTTGATTGAATTATTTCCTCCAAATTGAAAAAGGGTATAATGAGTTTTTTCCAGATAAACCTTTTGCAGAATAAATAACCTTTATCAAGGTATACTGCGCCTATAAAAGCCTCTAACGTGTCACCGTAAAGTGATTTATGAGAAAGTTTGCCCTTATTCGTTTGGTCATACTCAACTATAGCTTCTAATCCGAGTTTTCTTCCTAAATTATTCAAGGACTCTCTATTCACTATTCTTGACCGAATTTCAGTTAAGAAACCTTCCTCTTTGTATGGAAATTTTCGAAATAAGAAGTCAGCAACGGCGGCTCCCAGTATAGCGTCTCCTAAGTACTCTAGGCGCTCGTTTGATTCACGTACCCCACGGCTATTGGTCTGAGCAATAGAAGAATGCTTGGTGGCGAGTCGATAGATTGATAAGTTGTTTGGTTTACTTCCGACTATAGTTTCAATGGCGGCGATAAGCCGCTTATCCCGATCTGATTTTTTGGTGAAGGTGTTTAAGAAACGCTTTGCAGCATAATACACCCCTAGTCAGCTAATTTTTTGAAAATTATAGATGTGTTATGGCCGCCAAATCCAAAGGTATTACTCAGCACGACATTTAAATCACGCTTTTGAGCAGTGTTGAAGGTCAAATTTAATTTGTTATCCAACTGATCGTCATCGGTGAAATGATTGATAGTGGGTGGCGCCATGCCATTTTCTAAAGCCATTAAGCAGGCAGAAGCCTCAATGGCCCCGGCAGCTCCCAATAAATGGCCCGTCATCGACTTGGTAGAACTAATATTAAGGTTGTAGGCATGATCGCCAAATACCTTTTTAATAGCTAATGTTTCACTAATATCTCCCAACGGAGTTGAGGTACCATGAACATTTATATAATCTACTTCTTCTGGTGAAATTTTGGCATCGGCAAGGGCATTTACCATTACATTCGTTGCCCCAAGTCCTTCAGGGTGAGGGGCTGTAATGTGATGGGCGTCAGCCGACATTCCACCTCCAATTAATTCAGCATATATCTTCGCTCCACGAGCTTTAGCATGCTCATATTCTTCCAAAATAATCGCTGCCGCACCTTCTCCTAATACAAATCCGTCTCTGTATTTATCAAAAGGTCTTGAAGCGGTTTCAGGAGAATCATTTCTTTCTGAAAGCGCTTTCATAGCGTTAAAACCACCCATTCCAGCTTCGGTAACCGCCGCCTCGCTGCCACCGCTCATAGCTATATCCATATGTCCTAGGCGAATATAATTAAGGGCATCGATTATAGCGTTAGTTGCTGATGCACAGGCAGACACCGTAACAAAGTTAGGTCCCCTAAAGCCGTATTTGATGGAGATATAGCCTGCGCTAATATCAGCTATCATCTTAGGGATGAAGAAAGGGTTAAAACGGGGAGTACCCTCCCCCAGAGTATAACTCCTTACTTCATCTTGAAAAGTTTTGAGGCCCCCTATTCCTGAGCCCCATATAACACCTGCCCGATCTCTGATAATCTTTTCCAGGTCCAGAGTAGAATCTTTAATAGCCTCATCAGAAACTACAAGCGCGTATTGTGTGAAGGGGTCCATCTTCCTCGCCTCTTTACGATCAAAATGATCTTCGGCATTAAAATTCTTGACCTCACAAGCGAACTTTGTTCTGAATTTTCCGGCGTCAAAACGTGTGATGGGAGCGGCTCCGCTTTTACCATTGACAAGACCCTGCCAAAACTCTGCAGCGGTATTACCGATGGGGGTTAGAGCGCCTAAGCCAGTTACTACTACTCTTCTAAGAGCCATAAAAACAAATCAGATAGGGCGTATATATTACTTTACGTTTTCTTCTAGATAGGATATTGCCTGTCCAACAGTGGCAATGTTTTCTGCCTGATCATCAGGGATTGAAATATTGAATTCTTTCTCGAATTCCATGATTAATTCAACAGTATCTAACGAGTCAGCCCCCAAGTCGTTGGTGAAGCTCGCTTCAGGAGTTACCTCAGACTCTTCAACCCCCAGCTTATCGATAATGATGGATTTAACCTTTTGTGCTATTTCAGACATGTTTATTATGATTTAGTTAAAATATCTGCAAAGAAATGGATTATACCCATCATTGCCAAACAATTTAAATAAAGTTATTAAACGCTAATTTTGATCGAATATGCTGGTTAAAACCACATTTAAGAGTCTAATTTTGAGCGGGTTAGCGCTATGAAGAAAACACGACTAAATATTGAATTTACTTACGATTTCTGGGTTTTCGGGATAAGCTCTTCAGTTAAATTCTTTAAGCTGGCCTGGGCCATTAACAAATTCCTGGGTTTACAATTAATTCGTGAATCAGACCATTTGATCGTAGGTAAAGATGCTAAAACTACTGCTTTTGGATTATTTCGCTGGGATACAGAAACCGGGAGCGTTGAATTGTTTAAAAATAAGAGCCTTGACGCTGAGAGGGTGTATATTTTACCGGAGTTTAGTCATTTCGACTATCTCGTGAAGGCGGACTATTCATTGCAATCGTTTTCGAAAGAAGAAATTTTAAAAGAACTTAAGGATGTGGAATGTATTGAATATATTGCCGCCCTTGAAGTAAACAACCTAAAATCAAAAGATAATTTTCTAACATAAAGATGGCTCAGGATATACATTTTAATAAGACGAAGATCATTGCAACTGTAGGACCCGCGTCAAACAACAAGGAGACGCTAAAACAGCTAATCGAGGCGGGGGTTGATGTCTTTCGGCTTAACTTCTCGCATGGCACTCATAATGATCATCTGAGTGTCATAAAATATGTGCGCGAGTTAAATGTGGAACTAGGTACACATGTGTGCCTACTACAAGATTTACAAGGGCCTAAAATAAGACTAGGAGAAGTAGAAAAGGGCGCCAAGATCCATAGAGGGGATAAATTCATTATTACTGTAGACGATATCATAGGAAATGGTGACAGGGCTAGTACAGTTTACACTAATTTGCCCAAGGATGTTAATACTGGGGATGCTATCCTTATAGACGACGGAAAAATTGAACTCATCGTTAAAGAAATCAGGGGTAATGACGTAATCACGGAAGTAAGGTATGGGGGCAAGCTGAAGTCAAGAAAAGGTATTAATCTTCCTTTTACAAAAGTGTCTGCACCTTGTTTAACGGAGAAGGATCTTAAAGATTTGCAATTTGGCTTGGATCATGATGTAGAATGGATAGCGCTGTCATTTGTACGGGAAGCCCAGGATATCATTGATTTGAGAGATATTGTGCTAGGCCGAAACAAGAGGTCTAAGATAATTGCCAAGATAGAGAAGCCTGAGGCCATTAATAATATTGATGCCATAATACGTGAAACGGATGCTATTATGGTAGCGAGGGGAGATCTGGGAGTAGAGATTTTCATGGAAGAAGTACCCATGGCTCAAAAAATGATCGTGAGGAAGTGTAATCATGCGGCGAAACCTGTTATTATAGCTACTCAGATGATGGAAAGCATGATAGAGAACCCAAGACCTACTCGTGCTGAAACAAATGACGTAGCTAATGCAGTAATGGATGGGGCGGATACTCTGATGCTTTCAGCTGAAACTGCCGCTGGCATGTACCCTGTAGAAGTAATCCGCAGTATGGTAAATACAATTACAAGTGTTGAGAAGCAAGCTGATGTTTATTTTAAACATGATATGCCAGATTCAGAAGATCCTTTGTTCCTTAACAATACTATAGTTTTAAATGCTTGCCGTTTGGCACAAGCATCGGGGGCAAGTGCTATTGTTGGTATGACGCAATCAGGATATACCGCTTTTAAATTGGCTTCTCATCGCCCAAAAGCTAATATTTTTATTTTCACCAGTAACGAACCGCTTCTTAATACTATTAACTTGATTTGGGGTGTAAGGGGCTTTTATTATAATAAAGAGGTAAGTACAGATGATACCTTTGCTGATATTGAGCAGATTCTTAAAAGTGGTGAACATGTGAAAGGAGGTGATGTTCTTATCACTACTGCCAGTATGCCAATACAAGAAAAAGGTAGGACGAATACTGTAAAATTGAATATAGTAACAGATTAGCTCCTAATCTATGCTTTCGGTCGAACTAAAATCACCTGCTCTTTATCAATTATAACCATGCCAGGAGGATCGCCTTTTCGCTTTCTCACATATTTTCTTGGAGTATATATAACCGGGCATGTCGTTTCATTTCTTTTTTTGGAATGATAAGCAGCGAGTTCTGCGGCTTTTTCGATTACCGGTTTAGGAAAATTTCTTCCCGGAATTTCTTTTATAATGACATGGGAACCTGAAACGTCCTTGGCGTGGAGCCATAGATCATTTTTTTGCGTAAAAGATCGGAGAATAGTGTCATTGGCATTAGCATTTTTCCCAACCAGAATTTGATAACCCATACAGTTGATTTCAGAATACGGCTTACTTGCTTCCTTTTTGGTTATTTCCGGCTCATTTTTTATTATCTGCCTTAGTTCCTTTAAGCTTGAAGCAGTATCAACCAAATCCAGCTGCAACTGTAGTTCACGTTTTCGTATATTTTTAAGCTCAATATTTTGCTTTAAAACAGACATTTCCACTGATTGATTTTTTGATTTACGATAGTAGTTTTCAGCATTTTTCTGAGGACTTAAAGTCGTATTTAATCTAATGGAGACTTTTTTATTTTGGTCGTAAAAGTTCTCTAACCCAATTGATTTAGTACCGACAGGTATCAGATGAAGATTAGCCATTATTATATCTGCGATTTGAGAATAATCTATTCCTCTTTTCAGGGACTCAAGCTTTTTAGTATTGGAGCTAATATAGTTTTTGGTTCTTTGAAGCGCCTTATCGATCAGTTTCAGCCTTTTGGTCTTTTCTTTATCAAAAGCCTCATCTTGAATTTTGGAGTTGAAAAAAAAAGTAATTGCAGCTATTGGATCAGTAAATGTCTCTAGCGCCGTTCCAATGTTTAAGAGTGAAAAACTTATTGAATCCCGGCTATTGCTAATATTAAAGTCACTTACTTTTAGCAAATCGACTGTTTTTTCCAGAAGTTTCCATTGTTCTTCTAAGGTTTTTTCATTGTATCTCTCGTGCAGAAGGTACTGTTTCAAATTCGGTCCAAAAGTAGGATATAGTTTTGCGTACGCTCCTCGTGCAGCTTCGAGGCCTTTAAACGTTTGGTCAATTTCTCTATCAAGCGTATCTAATGATATATCGAAATCGTTCTTCAAGCTTTTTCTAAAAACCTCAATTATTTTTAGCTTTTTAAATAGAATGAGATTGGAACGATTTCCATGCATTTTGAATAGCAGCCGATAGCCATTGTCAAATTCTATGGAAAAACATCGCTCATTTTTAAACTGCGTAATTGTTTGGACCGCCTTACTTTTGATATCCGTAAATAGGTCGACGCTGTTTTTCCTCGCCCGATGAAAAGTGGAGGGAAAAGATAAACAACAAAACGCTGGATCTAAGTAAGCTTTGATAATGAACTCGTTATCAAAAATGATAATCAGCTCGTTTTTGTTTTGTGTGAAACATTCTGAAATTGCCGCTCTCCTGATTTTCGCAGATAGTACCGGTGTAAGTCTTTTAAGAAAGTAATAATTGTTATGCACTTTTCATTTTAGATGCTAACTCTGAGTCCATCATATGCGAGAAATATGTTATTGGGAAGATCAACTTCGATGCTTTTATGGGTCCCCATTTTATGACTAATATGAGTGAAATAGGTCCTTTCCGCTCCAATTTGCTTTGCCATTTTTATAGCTTCATTCAGGTTAAAATGAGAGATATGCGGCTCTTTCTGTAGTGAATTCAATACCAAAACTTTTGAACCTAGGATTTTTTTAATCTGTTCCGGGGCTATAGCATTTGCATCGGTTATATAAGTAAAATCGCCTATTCGGAAGCCGTATACAGGTAATTTATAGTGCATTACCTCTATAGGTATGAACCTCACACCGGCTATGTCAACAGCTTCTCCATTAAGCTCATAAGTTTCAATTTGTGGCACGCCGGGGTATTTCTTTTCGGCAAAAGCATAGCTAAATTCTCGCTTTAGTTGATCCAGTACTAAGCGTCTTGCATAAACGGGCATATCTTTTTTCTGCCGAAAATTGAATGCTCGAACATCATCCAGGCCGGCAGTATGATCTTTATGCTCATGAGTAAAAATGACAGCATCCAAAGTTTTTATCTTTTCTCTTAACATCTGTTGTCTGAAGTCAGGACCTGTATCAATTACAAAGCTTTTATTATCCACTTCCAGATGGACAGATGTTCTTAGCCGTTTATCTCTAAAGTCGAGAGATGAACATACTGGGCAATCACAGGCTATAACAGGTACGCCTTGTGAAGTGCCTGTACCAAGAAAAGTCACTTTCAAAGCTCAAGTTCGGTTTGGGAGAGTTCTAAGTATAATTTAGCGTTTTTCTCACCTAGTCCGTCCACGTCAATTGCTATAGACTTAATTATATCCAACAGACAATTGATTTTGCCATCGGTTGCGAAAAACTTATTGATCACTATGACCTTTGTATCCTTTAAGAGACACCATCCCGATTGAAAATTGCCCCTTTCATATCTTAATATGTATTCGGATTCGGCAATCAGATCTTCAAGCTTGTTTAAAAAATGCTTGGAGTATTTAATTACCATGCTGAGGATCAGGTATATTTTTTGACTGCATTAACTAACGCATCGTAGTCCAATGGTTTGATAAGATAATCGTTAATACCAATCTCATCAAAGTCCTCTTTACTATAGTTCTTGTAATTCCCTGAAATGGCGATAATGGGTACATTAGCTTTTTTTGAATCCTTATTTTTACGGATTTGACTTGCCAACTCCATGCCATTGGCTCCAGGTAAAATTATATCAAGTATTACAACGTCGTAATCGTTATTTTCAATTTCATCTAGCACATTTATCCCTGTTTTGGTTCCTTTTATTTCATAACCCTGACCCTGAAAAATTTTCTTGGAAAGTGTTTGAATCACAGGACTGTCATCTGCGAGTAAGATCTTTTTGGCCATTATTCTTAAACTTTAAACGATTGCACCTCTTTTTGAAAGCTAGCGAAAAGTAGGCGTAACTTCTCTAAATCAGCATCAAAAGTATGATATTTTTTTGTTTTTGTAACACTCTCCATATGCTCTGACCATCTGGCTATTCTATCAGCTCCTAACGTTCCGGCATTACCTTTAATGGTATGCAAAACATTTGACGCTTCTTGGTATTCTTCGCTTCTTAATAACAAATCGAGTTCTTCTATTTGGTGGTCAAGCTCTTGGCAGAACTCCCCCAATGCCTCTAGAACCATTTCCTCTCCACCATAAGACGCTAGCTTACTTAGTACCTTTTTATTCATAACTTCCTTTTTGGAAGTATTTTCAATTATGGAGGATTGCGTTTTTTTAAAACCACCAAGGCAGCAGTTTTCTACTTTGTGTATTAAATTTACCGGGTCAATAGGTTTAGCTATATAATCCTGAAAAACACTTTTATCAAAACTTTCTGCCTTTCCATAAGCCGTCATTGCAATTATTGGCGGTGGTGAATCCAATTGTTCATGGAGCTTTGTAGCAGTAATTATACCGTTCATTCCTGGCATTTGTATATCCATTATTACTACATCAAAATTTGCCTTACTGCAAAGCCTTAATGCCTCAAATCCACTTTTAGCTGTTTCTACTACGGCGCCCGCCTTTGACAAAATTTCAGAGGCCAATTGCAGATTAATGCTATTATCATCTACTACTAATATCTTTGTGGAAGTATTCAAACGGCCAGGTGAGGACTTTGGGCTCTTATTATTTTTTGACTTACTTTGTTTTGTTTTGAACGTAAACCAAAAGATGCTTCCCTGACCTTTTTCCGATTCAACTTGGATTTGGCCTCCAAAAAGCTTTACCAAATTTTTCGATAGATGAAGCCCAAGCCCAGTTCCTCCGTAGGATTTTTTTTTAGAACTATCGAGCTGAGAAAAGCTTTTAAAAAGTCGCTTTTGGTCCTTTTGGGAAATTCCAATGCCATTATCGCTTACGCTGCCTTTTAACCAAAAAACCTTATTATTAACTTTTTTTACGCTGATTGAGGTTGTGACTCTTCCTCCTATTTGTGTGAATTTGATGCCGTTGGACAAAAGGTTGGAGAAAATCTGTAGTAATTTAACCTCATCCGTTGTAATGAAATCTGGCACACCCTCTTCAATGGTAAACGCTAGGTCAACTTGATTGTCCAGGGCCTGTGCGCTATACAAATGCTTTAACTTATTCATCAAATCATGGAGGCTTATATTCTTACGGTTAAGCGCCATTTTTCCAGCCTCAATTTTGGATATGTCTAGAAGATCATTTAAAAGATCTAAAAGTATGTCAGCAGAACTCCTTAGTGAATTTATATGCTTGGTTTGTTGATCGTTAATTTTAGTTTCACTCAATAAATGAACCATGCCCATGATTCCGTTTAGGGGAGTTCGTATCTCGTGACTCATATTTGCAAGGAAACGCTCCTTGATCTTCAATGATTTTTCTAGCTCTTCTTTTGATTCTTTAAGCTCCAAATTTGCCTTCTTTAAAAGCGTTATATCACGCGCTACACCTTCAATATAGCGAGGCTGAAGTTCGTCGTAAACCAGGTTTAAATTACAGTTACAAGGAATTTTACCGCCTGATTTATGGACTAAATCAAACTCGAGGTTTTGTACTTTTCCGTTTTGCGCTAACTGTTTAAGAAGAGACTTGGTTCTTTGGTTGTAGATGTAAAAATTGGTTATATTTTTACCGATGAGCTCCGTACTTTCAAAACCGGTGATAGCTTTAACCGAAGGGCTGAGCATCGTGATGATTCCATCCAGTGTACATCGAAAATACAGGTCTTGAAATGATTCAAATATAGTCCGAAATTTGCGCTCACTCTTTTGTAAGTCTATACGTGATTGCATCTTTTCGGTGATATCATAAGCCACACCTGAAACAGCGATTATATTGCCTGAGTTATCATAGGTCGGATTCAAAAAAACACCTTTCCAAATGTTGCCTGGCTGATTGGTGACCTGTAATTCAAAGTTCAACAGGTTTCCTTTTGCAGCTTGTTGATAGCGATTTTTCCAGAATGTGCGCGCTTTTTGTGTTTTGATTACATCACCTTCGTAGAACGTTATTTTACTATTTTTTTCATCTGAAAATAACTCCCTAAAGTAGTTCTGGTTAAAGGAAATTAGCTCAAAATCCATATTCACAGACCAAACAATAAGATTGCTGCCTTCTAGAACGGAAGTGTTGACTATATTCCTTGATTTTTCAAGGGCCAGTTCTTCCCTTAAGAGCTTAATAGTAGATTTGAGGGACTCAAAGGTTTCCATTGCTGTAAATAAACGAATTTTCGATTACTCAATTAGGCCTTATTGATATGAGAAAGACTTTGATATCCGTTGTAGGACCTACAGCCGTAGGTAAAACGAAATCGGCGATTGAGATTGCGCAATACTTTGGAACTGAGATCATCTCTGCAGATTCACGGCAGTGCTATCGCGAAATGAATATAGGTACAGCAAAACCATCAGCGGATGAGCTAAGGCTTGTAAAGCACCACTTTATTAATTCTCATTCAATTCATGATTTTTTTTCAGCCGGAGCTTTTGAAAAAGCAGCTTTGGCAAAGCTAGATGATCTTTTTGCAGAGCTTAATCCGGTGGTGATGGTTGGTGGTTCAGGTCTTTACGTAGAGGCGGTTATTGAAGGATTAGCGAATATACCAAAAATCATTACTAGCATTCGTACGGAGCTTGTTGATAAGTTGAATTCTAATGGTCTCGGACCTTTATTTGATACGCTGAATTCGGTGGACCCGGAATATGCACAATTGGTAGATAAGCAAAACCCGCAGCGAATAATAAGAGCGCTAGAAGTTTTTATGGGTACCGGTAAACCTTATTCCTTCTGGAGGAATTTGGATTCTGCCAAAAGGGATTTTGATATAATTTCAGTTGGTCTTGAGCTTGATAGGGAAGAACTTTACAAAAGAATAGACCGTCGTATGGATGTTATGATAGACGAGGGATTATTTAATGAAGCCGATGCTCTTTTTCAATTTAAGGATTTGAACCCGCTACAAACCGTAGGATACAAGGAGATTTTTAATCATAAGTTAGGTAAATATGACTATGATGAATGCATAAGACTACTCAAACGCAACTCCAGGAGATATGCTAAACGGCAATTAACATGGTTCAAGAAAAATGAAAAGACCCGCTGGTTTAATCCAAATGAGGTTAGCCAGATCCGGAATTTTATTGAAACTTCCCTAAAGAATTAATGTTTGGCACGAAAAGTGAAATTATTTTAACTTAGATGCTGTTTATCAGCCGAGGTGAATTATTATGAAAATCTTAAAACCATCATTACTTGCACTATTGGTCATTGTTGCTTTTGGATTTACCAAACCAACGGAATCTAAGGTAAACTGGCTCACTTTCGAAGAAGCTGTTGAGAAATCTAAGTCTGAGAAACGTAAGATATTTATTGATGTATATACTGACTGGTGCGGTTGGTGCAAGGTGATGGACAAGAATACTTTCAACAATCCGGAGATAGCACAATACTTAAATAAGAATTTTTATCCTGTAAAATTTAATGCTGAACAAAAGGAAGACATTGAATTCAATAGCTCTACATTTAAGTTTGTTCCATCCGGCCGAAGAGGTTACCATCAACTGGCTGTTGCTCTTTTAAACAACAAGTTAAGTTATCCTACAGTAGTTTTTCTGGATGAAAACTTTGCTATGATCCAGCCGCTTCCTGGCTACCAAAAGCCGGATCAGTTTGAGAAAGTGATCAAATTTATAGGTGGGGATCATTTTAAAAATACCTCTTGGAAAGACTGGCAAGATGAATTTGTATCCAGCCTTTAATTTCAATTTAGTGTTGTTTCAGGTAAAATTCTGAAAAAAGAAAATAGAAAAACATCACATTCTTCCATTGGTCATCCTGTTGAAATTCAAACCTTTTATTATCGTAACTGAATTCGATAGATTTTCTTAATGTATTTACGAAGTCGTAAATATTCAGAGAATCCGAACTATCCTGGAGATTGAAGTCCAAAGGAACTCGGTTTCTTGGACCAATGAGGTTAGCAAAATCACGAAAATTACTGAGTACAATAAGCCTAAGAAAATTCATTTGTTCGAAATCTTTTGTAGCAGGACAAATGCATTCATTGCCATATTTACCATGCCACTTGACTATTTTTAGGCTATCGGGGCTTTCATTGGCAGATGCTTTTACAATGAGATTTTCCAATTCAAATTTACCTTTGTATTTGGCTCTAGTAATAACAGACTGGCACAAAGCTTTGACGAATTGCGCAGTCAAAGCGCTATCGGTTCCGTTTGTGCTGTAGATTTGGAGGGTATCTTGTGCTGTTAAGCTATAACTTATAAAACCGGTGAATATAAATGAAGTGATAACCTTATTCCACTTTAATATCAAATGCATTAGAAAAGGTTTGTGCGCTAATATCATCAACAAAAAGAAGCATTAACAAGAACAAGATAATAATAACAATATATACTAACTTTTTTTTGTCGTTATAAAGCATTTGGCGAATCCCAGAAGTGCTGTAGTACTTTTGGTACTGTTTTAAAAAGCCGTCAAAATCACGATAGCTTCTAACAGTGGATAGGCTTGGTGAGGGAGCATTTATTTTAACCCTAATCTTAGTCATGATATTTGATCTCCTTGGATATCTTCTTAAGCTTATCGATAACTCTGTACGTTTTTACCTTGGCGTTAACTTCTGTAAGTCCAAGTAAATAACCAATTTCCCTAAAAGATAACTCTTCAAAGAATCGTAGTTCTATGAGCTGTATCTCGGCTTCATTTAATTGCTCTAGCAATACGGGAACAAGGATGCTGGGATCTAAAATCGGTGCGGTATATTCAATTTCAGAGATGATAAGATTAATGTGATCATCGGTAATGTTTACGATTCGATCCATTTTGTCCTGTTCTCTGAAAAAGAGGTTAATTTCGTTAATGGCTATTCTATATAGCCAGGCAGAGAAGGGCACACCCTGGTATTTATAGCGATTAATATTTTTCAGACTTTTCAGAAAAACCCTGGAGGTGACATCTGCGCTTGCATCCAGGTTATCAACGCGTTTTTGAATGAATAGGAATAGTTGATCATAATACTTCATATATATTGGAGCAAAGTTCTCCGGATTCTTTTGAGCGTTTTTGATAATGTCATGTTCTTCAAGAATTTCGGCTTCACTCTTATGGTATGAGAGAGCTGCTGTGATAGCTAAAACCGGAGATATTAAAATATTGTGAACGACGTTTATCATCCACCATAAAGTGATTTGATACGTATTAAAAACTTGATGCATTGTGCGCATATGCTTAAGTTACAATCATTTTCTAATTTTAGAAAAATATCCGGTCATGCCGTCTTCGGTCAGCCGACCGGATATTTACCGCCTTTACAATGTCTGCCGACCGCCATCAGCAGATCTCTCATTGTTATTGGAAATGAAGTGACTTCATAATGCAAGAACTTGTGAAGGGTACACTTTTTCACAATAAATTTTTTGGTGATGCTAGTAATCCTACCTTTGGCACTCGAAAAACCCATAAATAATCAATAAAACGAGGTAATGTCTGAAGTAAAGAAAGGAGATAAGGTTAAGGTCCACTACACCGGAAAATTAAATAATGGAGAAGTTTTTGACTCCAGTGTCGGCAAATCACCTCTTGAATTCGAAGTAGGAGCTGGAATGATGATCGCAGGTTTTGACGCTGCGGTAAATGGGATGAAGGTAGGTGATAAAAAGGTGGCTGAGATTTCTGCAAGTGAGGCCTATGGAGATGTGAATCAGGAAATGATTGTTGATATCAATCGATCGCAACTACCATTGGATTTAGTGCCCGAGATCGGGCAACAACTAGCTATGCAGCAACCAAACGGACAGTCTGTTCCCGTTACGGTGACCCAGGTTCGAGAGGACGGTATTACGATAGACGCTAATCACTCGTTAGCTGGTAAGGATCTAATTTTTGAAATAGAGCTTGTCGAGATATCATAAAAAAGGGGCCGTTTCAAAATAATTTAAACGGCCTCTAATTCTGTGTATGGTTTTTACTCAGTAGATACCCAAACTATAATTCATTCCTTTTGGAATAGCTTTTTTTTTATTCGGCAGATTCTTCGCCTTCTTTCTTAGTCTTTTGGAAATCCAATAAACCAATAGCTGCTCCGAACCCCGCGAGACATGCTACAATCGTTATAAATAAACTTGCTCCGTCTCCTATGTATTGCTCCATTTTAAAATCTTTTATGCATAGCAAATTTAATTTTTTAGAACTTTTAGGGCTAGAGATATACTATTTTTTTGACACTACTTTCCACAGCTGGTAAGATATTCCCGAGTGGAGTAAATCATATTTTGATTGAAAAGCTGTATCGTTTTGATATATATTGAATAAATCTCTTTGAAAACGAAGCCTTGTCGCTATCTTTTCCAATACTTGGTAGCTAAAACTAGGGAATAGCCGTCAATATAATCATCCATTTTGCGTTAATTATTTTGATAAAAAATAACTTTTTTTATCGTAAAGCATTATTGCATACAACACTTTGTATACTTACGGAATTACTTTAAGTAAACTATATCTGGATTATGAATAAGTTCACGTTAGAGACGGTCAAACTGTCTTTTTGTATACTATTATTGTTTTCAATGGCTTCTTGTGGAGATGATTCTTCAGATGATGTTAACACGCCACCTGCAATCGAAAACCAAAGCTTTTCAGTATTAGAAAATAGCGCTGTTGGTACAGTTGTAGGTACTGTCATAGCTAGTGACCCTGAGAATGATGATCTAGCTTTCGCCATTGAATCTGGAAATACAGACAATGCCTTCTTATTAGAGACTAACTCTGGTGAGCTTACTGTAAGTTCAAGTGAATCACTTGATTTTGAAACTACCACCTCATTTTCACTTTCTGTAGAAGTTACTGACGGACGAAGTGTTTCATCTGCTATTATCAGCGTATCAGTAACTGATGTAAATGAAAATACAGCCCCGGTAATAAATGATCAAAGCTTCACTTTAGATGAAAACAGCCCAAATGGAACAGTAGTTGGAACAGTATTAGCCCAGGATAATGAGCAAGCAGAATTGCTTTTTTCGATTGGTTCGGGAAATACGGGAGATGCCTTTAGTATTAATACTGCTTCTGGTGAGTTATCCGTGAATACTACCGAAACGTTAGATTTTGAAATGAACCCGGTGTTTAGCTTGCAAATCGAGGTGAGTGATGGTAGCCTGAGTTCAATGGCAAAAATTACTGTTAATTTAAATGATATAACACCTGAGACTTTTACAACTGAAGAACAATTAAGAGCAGGTTTGCAAGAAAGCTATACACTATGGCAGTCTTACATTGAATATACCTATTTATTTGATGCCATATATGCCAATACTATAGCAAGTCCATTGGTAGATTGGGATGACATTTTTAATCATACTTTGACATCATCCAACTTAAAAGTAAAAAAACTTTGGGATGACGCCTATTTGCTCATTTATTTACTTAATAATGTTATTATTAGTGCTGACCAAATACTTCCAACGGGGGAAGGGAAAGATCAGATAACAGGACAAGCTTTAGTTATCCGCTCACATCTATATCTTACTCTTGCTGAATGGTTTCAAAATATCCCGATAGAAACAGCTATTGAAGGCGCTAATTCTTCTTCAGCGCAAAAGAGTGAAGTTTTTGATCTAATAAAGGCGGATTTAAGTTCTGCTGCGATTACTTTACCGGATGCATGGAGTGGCAATAATGTTAATAACGTCACTTCATTTACCGCCGATGCCTTAAATGTACGTTTGCTAAACAGTGAAGCTGATTTTTTTGGAGCGCTAGGTGAGAGTACAGAACTAAGGCTTAATGGGGGTTTCTCTTTAGGCACCGATCCAGACATGTTTGAATCGACTGATCCGGAGATTATTTGGGGTTTTCAGCAGACAGGAGAAAATACATTTTTATCAAACTATCCCAAAGGAAACTTCGTGCCATTGGTTCGACTAACTGAATCTTATTTGATAAGTGCAAGGTTTCACATAGGTAACTTTGATGAAGCGGGAAGAGTGGATCTTAACACGCTTCGTGATAGAGGCGGTGATACGGAATTACCTAGCGGGCTAAGCCCTTCGGAATTAACAGAGGTGTTGGTTGAGCAGTGGCAATCAGAAATGGATTTTGAAGGAAATATTTTTTTTATACTAAGGCAATTTGATTTGGCTGAAACTCAGCTCTCGATTGAAAATTTCCGACTTTTACTTCCTATTCCGCAGTCTGCAATAGATATCAATGAAAATTTATTTCAAAATCCCGGATATTAAACTTAAATTCTTTTAATCCGTTTTAATCTAAAAATTATAAAGCCAACAGCAAGCAATATAATTGTGCCCATAAGACCAAGTAAAATAACAATCCTATTATTCTTTAGTTTTAGATCCGTTATTTCCTGATTTCTCTTCAAAATTTCCAGTTCCTTTTCTTTCTGTTGGAACTCATATGCCATTTCTAACCTCGCCAGTTTTCGGCTGCTTTCTTCATTATAAACATAATCCTTGACCTTGTCATAAAGAAGTCTGGATTCATAGGCTTCTTTAAA
This sequence comes from uncultured Flammeovirgaceae bacterium, assembly GCA_937899105.1. GTDB lineage: Bacteria > Bacteroidota > Bacteroidia > Cytophagales > Cyclobacteriaceae > Fulvivirga. The sequence continues at coordinate 37,062 of CALBPF010000071.1, forward strand.
CTCACCTTGGTCAAAGGCAATGGTGGCAATCCCCTGGTATACCTGCTTTAATATTGGGTTTTCTTTTAGTTCTGTGGCAATATTCATGGCCTTATTAAAGTACGTTTTGGCGTTTTTGTATTGCTTCAACTCCATATTCACCGAACCAATATTAGCCAACGCATACGCCTGGCCCCTGAAGTTATCGTCGTCCATTGCAATTTGAAGCGATCTCTCATAGTACGACATTGCCCTTGAGTAGTCCCTTTTGTAGAAATAGATGTTGCCCAAGTTATTTAGTGGATCAAAACCTGGTTTATCGCCTATTTCATCGGTGAGGGCAATAGCTTTGTCGAAATATTCCATAGCTTTATTGTCATCACCCATGTCGCTGTAGGCATTGCCGATATTATTCAGGGCTCCTACCATCTGTGCTTCTTTATCCAACTTCACAAAGGTCTCATATGATTCTATGTAATAGATCAGCGCTTTATCATAGGTCTCTTTGAGTGAGTAAACAGTACCTATATTGTTCATTGTAGAAGCTAACAGAAGCTTGTCATCCAGATTTGTACTTATCCTGATGGATTCGATGTAGTTATCCAGCGCTTTGTCGTAAACGCCCTGGTTTTTATAAACTACGCCAATATTGTTAAGCGCAGCAGCTCGTCCTTTTTGATAGTCAATGAGAGTGGCTAATTCAAGCGCCTCTTTTGAGTATTCCAAAGCGCGGGTGGGTTCGGATTCAATATATCCGATATAGATTTTATTTAGAATATCTACTTTTGACCGTCCGCTTACTGTTTTAAGAGCATTTTGGAGACTGTCAATATTCTGATTTGCTAAAGCGCCAAAAGCCAACACATATAAACATATTCCGAGAAAATGCTTCATCATGTATTTATAGATTTAAAACTAAAGTAAGCATAATCACCCATTTGTACGGAAATATTCAAAAGCCGTTTACATAATAAAAATTCCTTCCGGCTATGCAACTTTTTATATTCGGCTAATTCAGATGATATGAAACCACTTTTTTCTCTCTTAGTATTTTTATTATCCACTAGTCTAAACGCGCAGACTGCACACGAGGAATCGGTTAAACAAGTAGTGTATCAGCTATTTGAAGGGATGCGACAAGGAGACAGTACTATGGTAAGCGCTGCTTTTACAAAAGATGCTGAAATGTACACTGTTTTTACTGATAAGGACAGGACTCCAAACCTAAAAAAAGGTTCTTTACAGCGCTTTCTTACCGCTGTTGGTACTCCACACGAAGGTATTTGGGACGAACCTATTTGGGATGTTGAAGTTCAGATTGATGGGAACCTGGCTCAAGTATGGACGAAATATGCTTTTTATCTGGATGATAAATTCAGTCACTGTGGTGTCGATGCCTTTCAACTGTTTAAGGGTAATACCGGTTGGAAAATATTTCAACTGACGGATACGAGAAAAAAGGAAGGGTGCGTGATTCCGGATCATATTAAGAAAGTAAAAAAATGAAATATCTAATTGTTGCCCTCTTAATGCTGGGTTCAACTGTCTGTGGGGCTCAAACAACAGTGATTCTAGTCAGGCACGCTGAGAAGATCCAGGATGACTCAAAAGATCCGGGGTTGACAAAGGAAGGAGCGGCACGGGCCCAAGAGCTACTAAGGGTCTTGGAAAATGCGGAGATTGATGAGATTTATACCACCCCTTTTAGCAGAACACGACTTACGGTAGAACCATTAGCGAAGCGCTTCGATCTGGAAGTGCAAGAGTACAACCCATTTGATTTACCTACCATAGTAGAAAAGATCAAGTTAGCAGGTAAAAAAACATTGGTATTTTCCGGACATTCGAACACTACTCCCATCCTGGCTAATCTTCTTTTAGGAAATGAAAAGTTCAAGCCATTAAATGAAAAGGATTACGACAATCTCTATATCATTACACTAAATCAGGGCAATTCCAGTGTGGTGCAAATTGCTTACGGCGTACCTTCAGTTTTCTAATTGGTTAACACAACATTCGAATCGTTGATCTGTTGAAAGGTGAAATGCTGTCATTCACAAAAAAAGGGATCTACTGCCAACAAGCGGATGTTTTCATTGATCCATGGAAACCGGTCGATAAAGCTTTAATCACCCATGGTCATGCAGATCACAGCCGTTGGGGTCACAAAAAATACCTGAGTACTAGAAGCGCTGCGCCTGTTATTCGTCACCGGTTAGGAGACATCAATCTGTCTACTGTTGAATTCGGTGAAAAAATAAACCTTATCGGCGTAAATATTTCTTTTCATCCCGCCTGTCATATCATTGGTTCGGCACAAATAAGGTTAGAATATAAAGGGGAAGTATGGGTCGTCTCTGGTGATTACAAGCTTGAACAAGATGGTATTACGGAAGCCTTTGAACCTGTGAAGTGTCACACGTTCATTACGGAATCTACATTTGGTTTACCTGTGTATAAGTGGAAAGATCAAATTGAGGTTTTTCGCAGAATTAATTCCTGGTGGAAAACGAATAAAGAGGAGGGGAAAGTCACAGTTTTAACCGGTTATGCCTTGGGTAAAGCACAGC
>CALBPF010000072.1 GCA_937899105.1 uncultured Flammeovirgaceae bacterium
ATAATAAGGGTCGTACAGCTAACTTTAAGAATACCATTATTATTATGACTACCAACATCGGTTCGCATTCAATACAAGAGCGATTTCAAAGTTTATCGGACCATAACTTGGAAAAAGTAATGGAATCAACCAAAATGGAAGTATTTGATTTGCTGAAAAAATCTGTGAGGCCAGAATTTTTGAATAGGGTAGACGAAACGATTATGTTCAGGCCTCTGTCTAAAACAGATATCCGTAAAATCGTAGCTATTCAATTTGGATTAATTAAGAACCGTCTTGAGCGGTCAGGAATTAGACTTGAAGTTTCAGATAAAGTATTGGATCACCTCGCTATGGTTGGGTTTGACCCTCAATTTGGGGCTCGGCCACTGAAACGTGTTATTCAACGTGAAATACTCAACGCTCTTTCTAAGCAGATACTTACAGGTGAGATTGATAAAGAATCTTTAGTTGGCATAGATATAGGAACTGACGGGAAAATTGAATTCATAAATCTCGATAAAGTAGAGATTTAGAGGTCATGAATAAGCGCCCTGCTAAGCTCCCAAAGATTGGTAGGGTGTTTATCTAAACAGCAGTCTTATATAGAAGCCTGGTCGTGTCAATACTTTTTTTACATTAACTTCAGCCAGAGCATCAGTAAGTAGTTTTTTGAGATAAGCACTCTGCGCGGCCTTACCTACAAGGAAGTTAAATAACCACGAGTATGTACATAAATTTTGTAACGACCTGCTAATCTTAAACTCTTTCCACATCCGCGAATAGATTTCATTGTCGTAAGAGGTATTGAACGACGCTGAAAAGTCCTGGTCGCTAAAACACCTTGTTGCATGTTCGGCTGCCACTCTGCCACTTCGAATGGCATTGGCGATGCCCTCGCCGCTAAACGGATCAATGAGTCCGGCAGCGTCTCCGGTAAGTAAAAATCGTTCCCCGGATATCGGCCGCTTCTTTGATCCCAAAGGAAGGCCGAAACCTCTGATGGTTTCCAAGGCTCTGGCATTTGAGAAACGATCTTTCAAGGCTGGGTGGGTCTCAAGTAATTCTTCCAGCTTTGCTCTCAGGTGTATTCGTTTTGCTGAAATTGAAGCCGAAAGCATACCAATACCGACATTTGCTCTATTATTTGACAGAGGAAATACCCAGAGATATCCGGGAAGGATATCTTTAAAGAAATAGAGTTCTATATAATTGTTAGGGTGAAACTGTCTCAAATTTTCATAATATATTCTTAGTCCGGCGCTGTAGTGCTTCTTGTCCACCCTGATTTTTCCCAGGTGTTTATTTACAATGGAATAAGCGCCATCTGCTCCAATAACCAATTTACTTTTCAGTAGAAGGTCATCACCCTGGATAATGACCTTGTCTCCTTCTAAATTGGTTTCCGAAATGGCTTTATTTTCAATGATTTGAACGTTAGGATACTTTTTGACTTCCTTGAAAAGGAGATAATCAAAATTTTGTCTCATAACAATGTACCCACATTTCGCTTTCCCATTATTTAAGAATGGAATGCTCACACTTTTTCCATTCGGTGAGTAAATAGTCACCCCATGCGAAGCTGTTTTTTCAGCCATATTCTTAAATTCACAGGAAAGTTCTTTGGAAAGCATGGCTAACTGATTCACTACATCTACGCTTAATGCATCTCCACAAATTTTATCCCTGGGAAAGCGGGCTTTGTCTACGATCACAATGTTCAATCCTGACGCAGCTAATTTAATGGCAGCAGAGCATCCAGCCGGACCGGCTCCGATTATAGCAATATCACATTCCAACTTTAATTTCAGTTTAAACTCACTCTAACATAAACAGAATCCTTTATAAAGCTGAGTTATGGATAGGTAGAATAATCTAAGTTTGACCCACCAAAAAAACCTTACCATGAAGTTTGACAGGGACCAAGAAAAACTTAAGAATTATTTAGATGAAAAATACGAGAAGTATAACCAACCCGGATTCATTGAGAATGACCCCGTTTCAATACCTCACCAATATTCTAAAAAGGAAGACATTGAGATAACCGCTTTTTGGACAGCTATATTGGCGTGGGGCCAACGCATAACGGTGATAAATAAATGCAATGAGCTATTTAGGTACATGGATAATGCGCCACATGATTTTGTTCTTAATCATTCAGAGGCGGAGCTAAAGCCTTTTCTGAACTTTAAGCATAGAACTTTCAACTCAACGGATACTCTTTATTTCATAGTCTTTATGAAATGGTTTTATCAGCATCATAGCTCTTTAGAGGAGGCGTTTACCTTAGGTATGCAACCAGAAGATGGTTCAGTCGAAAGCGGCCTGGTCCATTTTCATCGACTTTTTTTTTCGATAGATGATTACCCGCCAAGAACCAGAAAGCATGTGGCTACTCCGGAAAGTAAAGCTGCATGTAAGCGCATTAACATGTTCTTGCGCTGGATGGTAAGATCAGACGATATGGGGGTAGATTTTGGTATTTGGAATACTATCAAACCTTCACAGCTTGTATGCCCATGCGATTTACACGTGGATCGTGTAGCGCGTAGGCTTGACCTGATCACACGTAAACAAACAGATTGGCTCACAGCCGTTGAGCTAACGGAGAACTTGAAAAAGCTTGATCATAAAGATCCTGTGAAATATGATTTTGCTCTATTCGGACTTGGCGTAGAAGAAAGGTGGGGTAAGCAGTTTTGATTCTATGATTTCAATGCTCAAGCACAGCAATAAATTTGGAACATGAAAATTCTAGTTACTCTGATCCCAGGAAGCAGGATCATTGCGCCAGGCTCTTAGCGCTTCCTGGTGATTTTCCCTGATATATCCTCTGTCTAAAGCTGCCTGGATCATATATTCATAATTACTAAGGCATATTAAACTTATTCCGGCTTCCTTAAAGTTTTGCGCAGCTAAATCGAATCCATAAGTAAATATTGCGGCCATTCCTAATACTTCAGCGCCCTCCTGTTTTAATGCTTCAGCGGCTTTTAACGAGCTGCCTCCTGTAGAAACTAAATCTTCAATAATCACTATCCTTTGATCTGGTTCAACCTTACCTTCTATAAGATTTTCCATACCATGTCCTTTAGGTTTGGAGCGTACGTACAAAAAGGGTAGTTCTATTTCATCAGCCACCAAGGCTCCCTGGGGAATGCCTGCTGTAGCCACTCCTGCTATGGCTTGAACTCCGGGAAACTGGTTTTTAATGGCTTGAGAAAGGGCTGTTTTTATTAATTTTCGAAGCTCCGGGTAGGAAAGCGATAATCGATTATCACAGTATATGGGCGACCTCCAACCGGAACTCCAAGTAAATGGATGCACTAAACTTAGTTTTATAGCTCCTATATCCAGTAGTTTTCCAGCTATGGTCATTCCAAGATCACTTTCTTTTGTGCTTATCATGTAGCGAAGATATTCATTAAAAAAACTAATTTCTATTTGTGTGATGACAATAATTTCATTCATTTGTGAGTTAAACGCACCAAAAAAAGGCGGATGAATCTCTTCATCAATGACATTCAGGTTAGAATTATTGGACCTGAGGAAAATCCCGATAAACGCGAGTTTAATACTATAATCGATGCAGATGGCGAGTCGATAACTCTTGCCAAGCTACTGCATCGAACATGGATAAAGCATGCCCGTCAAACAGATGTTAACAAGTTGCTGGACGTTCTTGATACGGCTATACCTCATGGGCTCTATGCCTTAACACTTTCTGTTGACGACTATGCCGGAATAAAAAAATTCTTAAAAAAGAAGTTTAAGGTTATAAAGGCAGCCGGTGGAGTAGTGAAAAAGCGGGAAAAGCTTTTGATGATTTATCGAATGAAAAAGTGGGATTTACCCAAGGGGAAACTTGACCCTGGTGAAAGTGATATAGAAGCAGCCAAGCGTGAGGTGGAAGAAGAATGTAATGTCAAAGTAGCAGTAAAAAAGAAGCTTTGCACTACCTGGCATACATACACAATGAAAAAGAACAAAATTCTCAAAAAGACGGTTTGGTACACGATGACACTTACCGACGGTTCAAGTATGAAGCCTCAGTTAGAAGAGGATATTGAGGAACTAAGATTTATGACGCCTAAAGAAGTGTTCCATGCATTGCAGCACTCTTATAAATCTATAGCTTTCGTTTTTGATAAATACTTCAAAAAAGAAAAACAGTTAAGCTAGGTGGTTGCAGTAGATGACTTTATTCAAAACTTTGAAGGTGACCAGCGAAAAATTCTTAATTACCTGCATATATTACTGGCTAACGAACTGGAGCTTGTACCCAAAATTCGTTTTGAAATACCTTTTTACTATAAGCGCAGTTGGATTTGCTACTTAAATCCTACCAAGAGAAAAACGGCAGATTTCTGTTTTTTAAGAGGTAATGAGCTTTCAAATGAGCAGGGATTATTATCCGGTAAAGGGAGAAAACAGGTTGTGAGTATTGAGATAGCCAAATTATCAGATTTGCCTGAGGGAGCTATTAAAGAAGTGGTTCATGAGGCTTTGTTACTGGATGAATCGGTTCCCTACTCGGTTAAAAATAAAAAGTGACCTTATAGTTTGTAGGGTAAAAAGTCACTCACATCACCATCATATTTGTGTACCTCGCGAATAATAGACGAACTAATGGCGGCAAATTGTGGAGAGGTAATTAGAAAAACTGACTCCAGATCATCGTTAAGATAATTGTTTACCTGAGCAATGCTGTTTTCGTATTCGAAATCAGTGGTATTTCGAAGCCCGCGAAGCAGGAACCGGGCGTTATATTTTTTAGCCAGCTCTGCGGTAAGCTCATTATATACCATCACTTTTATGCTATCATTACCTTCAAATGTATTTTTTATATAGTCTACCATCTCGTTTATTTCGAAATAACGCTTGTGTTTCTGGCTGTTGTAGCCAATGGCAATGATCACTTCATCGAAGAGTTTGAGCCCTCTAATCACAATGTCTTCATGACCTTTTGTAAAGGGATCAAATGAACCGGGAAATATCGCGATTTTCTTTTCCACTAGTAGGATATAAAAATGCTAGTCACACAGATGCATGCTGTATAGGTCAAAAAAATGATGATCCTGTACCTCGTCGAACATGTATCCATATTTTAGATAGCTTGGTCTGTCTCCGAATGATATATTTTTAATGTATTTGTAGAATTCATTATAGTGTGGAGATTGCTTGCCAATGTAGCCCCAGAGTATGACATCACTGGTTTTCTGGCTACGATTAAGCCCTTTCATTACCAACATAATGTAGCGAATGTAGTCGTTAAATTGCTTAACAGTAAACTGATTGTAATATTCCAGTTTGTTGTTTTTAAGTGTGACTATATGCAGCTTGAACCGGTCTATGTAAAGATACATGCTCTCCTTTCTATGAATTTGAGCATTGTTAATTACGCCCTCTATCAGCGTACTAGACTGGTGAATAAAAACGAGATCCGTATTTACATAAAGTTCATTCAGCCAGTTATAAATACCAGTATTAATTGCAAAAACACAGGTTGCTGTGGTTTTTATATGCTTATAGTAAAGAACAGTTTCAGTTTTCTCATTTACTCTGGCATTGAGTTTTAAGTAGTCCATCAAAGCATCTTGCACAAACAGTGAAGAAGGAACTAAGGAAAACTTACTGTTTTTTACACTCACCCGAACTCGCTTCCAGAATCCGGCCATCAGTAAGTGATGATCTGAGAAAACAGTTTTGAGTATATTCAGAAGCTCTGCATAAGTCTTTGCGGGTTCAAGAAGGAAATCCTCAAGCAAAAGGCATTTGTTATTGCTAGAGTCGACGACCGCTATTTGCAGGTCTCTGACTCCAATTTGTATGTGAAGATTATAATCATGCAGTCTATCGACATCAAATTTGTCGTCTTTAATCTTTTTTATTAACCTGTAACTGGCTGCAGTTGTATCCAAGGTATTATTCCCAATTACCCGAGGTAGTTACATCTGTTTTTGACCCAAAGCGCAAAGGTTGCTTGTTCTTGGCTTCGTTATCCTCATCTCTTGTAGGATCGAACGGCTTGGGATTCTTAACCTCAATTACGTCTACTAAGGATCCGCTTTTATCAACTTCAGCTGCATAGATCTGAAACTTTACATCATCATACCCCGGCACAAAAGCTAATTTTGATACATCCGTATTAGTATCAAATTTATTCGCCACGATGGTCATTAAAAGATCGCCCTTTGATACTTGACTGCCCTCGAAAACATCCTGTATGTTAGTAATTACTCCGCTTTTTTTGAACTTATGTGTCACATCCTTACCATTCTGATTGAGTGAATATGCCCCACTTCCCTGAGTGGCATAGTCGCCAACTTTCAGCTTAAACCCTTGAAAAATTCCATTATTAGCGGAGTTTACATTGTAAGCTTCCTTGAAGATCCTCTCTTTAGCGGCAATGATCTCAAGCGTGTCAATGGTGATAATGGAACTATCTGCGCCATAACTTAAAGTAACTACGGTTTCCTTCTTTTGAATAATAGGATACTCGCCATTTTCTATGAAGTCGATCAGCTTATCCCAGTCACTGGTATAATTTCCGTTTACTTCCTGGTACACAATTTCAGCTTCTCTAATGAGCATAAGTTTTTCAATGATAGCCGCTTCCCTTTCAGCTATTAACGCTCGTTCATCAATGGTAGATTTTACACTACTTACGAGGTAATATCCTAAACCAATACTGCCAATTAGAAATAATATTGAAACAATTTTAGTGACGTTCATTTTTGGGATTTTTTTGGTGCAACGTTAATTATTTGAACCAGTAATACATTATTAATGAATATGCTAATTAATGCAATTATTCGCAAAATTTAAAATAGCCTGAGATATTTAGCAGGTCATTTATTTCTGATAATTTCCATAGCATATTATGCTTCTGTTCATTGCGGATAACCTGCAATTCTGAATAAGTTACAAATTTCAACTTACTTATTATTTGATTTTCCAGCTTTAATTCAGGGTCAGAGCCTTTAATGAGAGTTCCTCCCCTATTTTCTACTTTAAAGAAAAGTTCTATCGCATGAAACTGTCTATTTTGATATTCATTTACAAATAGAAAAGGACCCACATGAATTTCAAGGCCTGTCTCTTCTAAGAACTCTCGTTCCAAACAAGCTTCAGCAGACTCACTAAATTCAAGCCCGCCTCCCGGTGGCGCCCATAGGTTTCCAAGCGTTCCAATTCCTTTATGATTTATTAACAGCAGCCGATCACTTTCTATTAAAATACCACATATACGTACTCGTACTTTATTTGCATATAAATCTGACAAACTGGGTTTCAAATTAAACGGTTTTGGTACTTTGGTGATACTTAGAAATCACGTTAAAAATAATCAATGAAGGTTTACAATCCCGATTTTAAAAATAGAATTATAGACCACCTTGGCAAACAGCGCTTTATGCAACACATCGGCTTTACGCTAGACGTTATTGAACCGGGAAGTACCGAAGGGTGGTTGAATTTTGAGCAAATCCATCAGCAGCAAAAAGGGTTTGCTCATGGAGGCTTAGTAGCAACTTTAGCTGATATTACAGCGGGATTTGCCGCTGTTACGTTGGTTCCTGCGGATTGTAGCGTTGTAACCGGTGAAATCAAGATCTCTTATTTGAATCCGGGAATTGGAGATAAGCTGATAGCGAGGGGTTGGGTATTGAAGCAGGGGCGAAAAATGAATTTCTGTGAAGCTGAAGTGCTGGCATCCAATAAAGGTCATGAAAAGCTTATAGCCAAAGCAAGTGCAACAATGGTCACAATATTTCCTGACGACAACTATAAATAGTCTTGCCCAAGGCTTCGGAAATATTACGAAACAAACTGCCTTTTGAGCCCACCGCCGGACAGAATTCTGCATTCGTGGCAATTGATTGGCTCATAAAAGATGAAGGTGAATCAAAGGTTTTACTGGTTAAGGGATACGCAGGTACCGGTAAAACCACTCTAACTAGTGTTTTGGTTTCTGTTTTACCATCTTTCAATTTCAAATACGTTCTGCTCGCACCCACTGGCCGGGCCGCTAAAGTGTTGTCAGCTTACTCTAAAAGGATGGCTTTCACTATACATAAGCGGATTTACAAGCAAGTAAATACTTCCGGGGGAGGCTTTTATTTTAAGCTTCAAAAGAATTATGCTCAAGATACGATATTCATAGTGGATGAGGCGTCTATGATTAATGATAACGCCGGCTTCGGAAACAACGGTTTACTAAAAGACTTGATGGACTACGTTTTCCATAACCAAAGTAATCGGCTAATATTGATTGGAGATAACGCACAATTGCCACCCGTAGGTCAAAGTATCAGTCCGGCTTTAAATCTTGTGAAGCTGCAAAACGACTTTGGTGTAGAAGCCCGCGCAGTAGCGCTTACGGAAGTAAGGCGACAGACGGCTGAATCGGGTATACTAAGTAATGCCACAGCGCTGAGAAATTATATGGGCGCTGAAAAGCCCAACATCAGATTCCACACGCAACCTTTTAATGATATTTTTAAAATGACTGCCGAGCGTATGGAAGATGGAATACGATACGCGTATGATAACTACGGCATTTCCGACAGCATTGTCATTACCAGATCTAATAAAGCTGCAAACCTGTATAACCAGTACATCAGGCACCAAATTCATTTTTATGAGTCAGAACTGGAAGCAGGAGAATTTTTAATGGTGGTTAAGAACAACTACCTGTATACACCCGACGATAAATCAGGAAGTTTTTTGGCCAATGGCGATTTTGTACAAGTTTTGAAGATCTTTAATCCGGAAGAGATTCATGGACTTAGATTTGCTACACTTCAACTCAAGATGGTTGACTATCCTGAACTTGAGAGTTTTGATGCCAAAGTGATTTTGGACACTTTACATTCGGAAGGCCCTGCCCTTTCAGCCGAGGCGAGCGACCAACTGTATGAAAGTGTGAAAGCTGACTATACCCATCTTTCTAGCCCTAAAGAACAAAAAGAAGCTATTAAGAAAGATCCATATCTAAATGCGTTACAAGTAAAATTTGCCTACGCTATCACCTGTCATAAGTCGCAAGGTGGGCAATGGGCGGTAGTTTTTTTAGATCAGGGTTTCGTACAAGACGACAAAATAGATGATGATTATTTACGTTGGCTATACACGGCTGTTACTCGCGCAACAAGGCAGCTTTTTTTGGTAAACTTTGATAATAAATTTTTTGTTTCGCCTACATAAGATAAGATTATTATTTCAGGAAGCCTTA
>CALBPF010000073.1 GCA_937899105.1 uncultured Flammeovirgaceae bacterium
CTCTATTAAACGTATGGGCACTTTTAACAAAACTGCGTGTCAAACTCGGGAAGAAGGGTTGAGAAGAGGATTGAAGTATGTAGAGTCCGGGCCATTGGTGCGTTCTTCGTATCATGCGGAAAGGCATGTGAATGTGCCCATATAGATCAGTTTGAGCCTTTAGCTTTTAATTCCGGTCATATTTCTCCGATTGCTTGTCAAAGAATTTAACAATCTCGGGCATATAGCTTTCAAGATCCGGATAATCTTCTCGGTTATGAGAATATTTTTCCAGTTCTTCAACAAGTTCTGCTGTCCAATAAAAGCCGCTATTTATTTGTTGGTTTAACTCCTTCTCAATGAGACTTTCCGGATAGTTGTGGTCTTTTAGATATTTGAGAACCGCTGCCCTTACTACCGCTTCAGCATACATGGTTAGCCACGTGCCATAGGCCAACGATTCCATTTGACTTTTAAGAGGTTCGAAAATCTTAGTTCCACTGGTAGCTAAGTCATCATAATGTTTTTGAACCACATGATTCACAAAGGAGTGGTTGAATTCATGAAGCAAAGTCGGGAAGTAATCATTTACGCGATAGACGGGTATTCCCAGGCTATCTACGCTCCAGGTGCCCATAACAGCGTACACTATTTCATTGCCCTGGACAAGTATTTTTGGACCGTAATTTCCACCTCCATTTCCCAAACCATTCACAATTCTGAATTCTCCTTTTGGCTTTTGTCCGTAGAAATCTCGATACCAATTCACATCTAACTCTTCAAACACTTTGCTGAAATTTCGGGAAGCCATGACATACAAATCCTGATTATTCTCAAAAAAGCTTTCGCAATCTGTATCCAGGTAGAATTCATTTAGCAGTTTCAAAAATTCAGTGGCACTTTCCTTACCCCATCTGGATTCTGGAACTTCATTGGAAAAAGGGATTAATGGTTCAAACGGATAGGTTTCGGTTATACAAACTGCCATTTGCATGACAGCGTCATAACCTACTCCTCTACTACGCAATACGTCTTTGATAAAGGCTATCAGTTCGTGTTTTTTATACTTGTTAAAATGTGATTCAATGTTTTCAACATAGTTTGGAAATCGCCTTGAGCTATATTCCTGGCTATCCGCCAACCGGAATACAATGCTCATAAGTTCTACTCGTTTATCTACTTTTGGTTTTGCAAGGATTACACTGTTTTGTGCGGAGAGAGAAGAGATTATAAGAGTGCAAAGAATTAGACAAGCTAGTCTCATTTAATGAATGCTAATGGTCTCATGTACGAGTGATTGCGAATTCATATGATGAACCTTGAATCATGGACATGTTTCAACCACCGACAGGGCGAAATCAACGAGAAACTGATATTTATCTGTATTATCAGTTTCTCCAATACTGTGGACGAGTGTGGCTCGTTCACCAATTCCAAGATTTTTATATTCATTTACGATTGTTATTCCGTTATTCGGATCATGGAAGTCCGGGTCAATAGGATCAGTTGAAGATCCGGGTTCCCTTTTATACACAAAATAGATTGGAGGAGAAGCTGATGTTACATTTTCCGTGGGCGCCCAGAAATCTAAATTCCAAACCGAATTTGGAAGTGCATTGTACACATAGAGTCCCTTAACATTTGCGTTGGGTTTATGTCCGTATATCCAGCTGATAATGCTTCCACGAGAAGAACCCCCAACTATCATATTGGATATATCCAAATTATAGGTTTCAGCATTGTCAAGAACCCATTCAAACATCAGTTCAGCATCATCCCAACCCGATTCTAAATTTTCTTTATCTAAAGTTGTGTATGATTCCCAGGCTATCACTGAAAAACCTTGAGCATTTAAATCTTCGACTAATGATTCTGGTACGTCGGTGGTTCCCCCATTGCCATGTGCGTCAAAATAAATCGGTGTTGGGCAATCAGATTCAGCTTTGTATATGTCAAGAAATTGTCGACTTTCCGGTCCATACTTTACCCCTAATTCGACCAAACTCTCGGTTAAAGGATTATCGCTTGATGGGGTATTCAAAACTTCATCATCATCGGAACTGCAGGAGATGAAAAGTATTCCAAAGGTGAGGATGTACAAAAATGTTCTCATAGTGTTATTTTCCTTTAGATTTCTTAAATGCGTTAAGGTTTAATTTCACTACTTCTGACGGCCGTGTGTATAACCTGTGTTTATGCTGTTTGTTAATATCATCAAGATAGTAAAGCTTTTAGTTTGGAAAAAGTAAGCTTGGAGATTTTGTGATTTTTCCTCAAATCATTGAGAAATACTGATCCTGTACACCAACTGCCTGAAACTAGAGAAATACCATCTTATCATGGCAAAAAGGTCTACAGTGAAGTTCCCATTGATGAGTTTAGTTGTCAAGATAATGTTTGATTTATCAATCCTGTCGATCGTTTGATCTGGTGATCCTAAGAAAAAGATTATCCTTCAGCGTCCAGAAATAATCTCTTTCGATTCCAGTATCATACTCTAACAAGCTTCCGTCACTATTAAATATGATTCTTGAATCAGAATCTCCTAATAAAATGCTTGTTTCAACTGAGTCAATTTGAATCAAACTGTGAAGTCCCCACATATTGACTTTGTAAAAGCCTCTCAGTCTCATCTTGAGAGAAAATCTTCAATGAGACAAAAGAAAAGATTAATATCAAGTATAAGACTTTGTATTTCATTTAGACTGATTACTACCAACGCCAAGCTAAAATCCGTAGACTGGGCATTTGTTCTTTCTTTAAAAGGTCAGACTCCAAAACCGTAGGCAAGTAGCTAATTAGCCTCTTTAGCTACAGTTATATGCTTTTTGTTTTGATTCTTTAATTAACTGAATAGACGTTAAGGCAGTCCATCCGAAAACAACGCCAAAAACCAATCGGTGAGTAATTGGCATTGACCATAACCCTAAGGCGAATCCAATTATCGCGATCAAAAGAATTACAGCTGAGAAGTTAGCTCTATTTCTAATCCTTTTTTCAATCCGTTGATTGTATCCGAGTCTTGAGAGGGCGAACATCCAAAACGCTAACCCAAGACAGATTGCAACGGTGTGTGCCGTAGATACAGGTACGTTAGCCATTTGCAAATCAACAGGTATTGCTGTAAAAGCAAACCCTAAACCAAAAAATGATAGAAGTATTGATAAAACCTTGTCGTTAAGTAATTGTCCATAGGTTAGACCAAATGCAAATAACAGCGTTCCAACAACTACAAAAGCAGACAGGTTAAACCAAAGAGCGTAAGGCTGTCCCTTTGCTCCCAGCTTACTAATAAAGTCGTTGATAAAACTGAAGTTGTCATTTAGAAAACCGAAAACTAACAATGAAATCATCAGAATAATGACTGAAAGGAGTCCGATGGTTCCGACTAATTTTGCTGATTTCTTCATGATTTTCATTGCATGTAACGGCCCGGCTAGCAGCTGTAGTTTTGGTTTCGGTGTACTGGTCTATGCGACTATTACCGCTAGCCGTTGTGTGTGCCCATCATAGTCATCTGGTATTGAAGATACCAAATTATTCCAGAGGGTGTAAGTCCCTTGTGCGCGGATTCGTAACCCGAAGCACTAGCAAGTCGCAAGGTGGTTTGCCGTGCAAGAAAACCCTTCCATAAAGCTTTGATGATCGATTACAGAAACTCAAAGAGATATATCTAGGATGGATCAACTATTACCGTAAGGCTAATATTACACCAAACTCAAAAATCTCGATGAGTGGCTTAGAAACCGAATCAGATACTGTATCTGGAAGGACTGGAAACGCCCAGAGAGAAAGAGGAACCTCATTCGATTAGGCATTGTCCAAGTCCAAGCATATGCTTGGAGTCGAACAAGAATGGGAGGATGGGCTATTGCTCAAATCCCCATATTTCGTACGACATCACCACAGCAAGACTGAAGAAAAGAGGGTACGAAAGTATCTGAACGTCTGATGATGCGAACCGCTGTATACGAGACCCGTACGTACAGTGGTGTGGGCACTATTGCTCACGGCCGTCTACTCGATTGGCAGTAGTTTTTATTCTTTCTCTATTCATATAATTTTTCGTTGCTTCAATTCCTGACTTTAAGAGTCCAATCAATCCGATTCCTACTACTATGAATCCAATTGACAGCTCTTTTAATTTACTGTCATCAGTTGAAAGGTAATTTTTAATTCCGATGCAAATAAGTCCCAAAATAATCAGTCCAAAAATGATAAAGTAGTACTTTGCAATTTTAGGTTTATGCAATACTTTTTTGTCTAACCAATTTAATTTTCCGTAATCTTTTAGTGAGTCAAGTCCAATTCCCAATCCTATAAAGATTAGCCCTAGATTAATATCTTGAAAAAAACTACTGTCGTCAAATAAAATAGGTCTGTAACAGTAATACAATCCAATCAACATTATTGGATATTTTATAAGGCTCAAATAATGAAATATTCGTATTAATTTTTCCATTTAAATTAAATATTTCAAGACTTGTTTTTCAAATTACTGGCAACAACCGAATATAGTACACTATCCGTTTACAAAAATTTGCACTTAAATTCATAATAAATATAATTACTAGCTGTAAAAATTATATTTGTAAACAAACTCATTTATATTATTTGGACATAAAAAAAGGGGCTCCCCTCGCCCCTTTTCTCATCTATAATTAATCAGTGGATTTTATTTTTTATCATCCACTTCCTCGAATTCAACATCGGCTACGTCATCCCCTTCCGTTGAACTTTCAGCTCCCCCCGCCTCAGCAGGGCCTGCATTTGGTGCACCTTGCGCCGCATCTGTTCCACCTGTGGCTGCATACATTTCTTGTGCCGCGCCTTCCCAGGCTTTGTTCAGTCCTTCCATGGCCGTGTCAATAGCCGCCAGGTCCTGAGACTGATGTGCTTTCTTCAACTCTTCCAAAGCGCCTTCTATGGCAGATTTGTTTCCGTCAGAGAGCTTGTCGCCATACTCCTTCAGTTGCTTCTCAGTTTGGAAGATCAATGAATCAGCGGCATTTACTTTCTCAACTTTCTCCTTCGCTTCCTTATCTGCATCAGCATTAGCCTGAGCTTCCTGCTTCATCTTTTCGATTTCTTCATCAGTCAATCCTGAAGAAGCCTCAATTCTGATCTTTTGCTCTTTATTAGTGCCTTTGTCTTTCGCGGATACATTCAAAATACCGTTAGCGTCAATGTCGAAGGTTACTTCAATTTGAGGTACTCCTCTTGGCGCCGGTGGTATTCCATCAAGGTGGAACCTGCCTATAGTTCGGTTGTCCCTGGCCATTGGTCGCTCACCTTGTAGTACGTGAATCTCTACTGAAGGCTGGCTATCAGCTGCAGTTGAGAATACCTCTGACTTCTTAGTAGGGATAGTAGTGTTAGCTTCTATAAGCTTGGTAAACACACCGCCCATTGTCTCAATTCCCAGTGACAGAGGCGTAACGTCAAGTAGAAGTACGTCCTGAACTTCACCTGTCAATACACCTCCCTGGATAGCCGCTCCGATAGCTACAACCTCATCAGGGTTTACACCTTTAGAAGGTTTTTTGCCAAAGAATTTTTCTACTTCTTCCTGGATTCTAGGGATTCTTGTTGATCCACCTACCAATATTACTTCATCAACGTCAGAAGGGCTCATGCCTGCGTCTTTCAAGGCAAGTTTACAAGGCTCCATAGATCTTTTGATCAAGGTGTCGGCAAGTTGTTCGAACTTGGCTCTTGAAAGTTTTCTTACCAAGTGTTTAGGCACACCATCAACCGGCATAATGTAAGGCAAGTTGATCTCGGTTTCGGTAGAGCTTGAAAGTTCAATTTTGGCCTTTTCAGCAGCTTCTTTCAATCTTTGAAGCGCCATAGGATCTTTTCTAAGATCAATGTTCTCGTCAGCAAGGAATTCTTCAGCCAACCAGTTGATAATTACCTGGTCAAAGTCATCACCACCGAGATGTACATCACCGTTTGTTGATTTTACCTCAAATACGCCGTCGCCCAATTCAAGAATAGAGATATCGAATGTACCCCCACCAAGGTCATACACCGCTATTTTCATATCTGCATTTTTCTTATCTAACCCGTAAGCTAGTGCAGCTGCTGTAGGCTCGTTGATGATCCTTTTTACTTCAAGACCGGCAATTTGTCCAGCTTCTTTGGTAGCCTGACGCTCGGCATCGTTGAAGTAGGCAGGAACAGTAACCACAGCCTCTTTTACTTCTGTTCCAAGGTAATCTTCAGCAGTAGACTTCATCTTTTGAAGGATCATCGCTGAAATTTCCTGTGGTGTGTAATTTCTGTCACCGATCTTAACGCGAACGGTGTCGTTGTTACCTTTTTCTAAGTTGTAAGAAACGGTTTTTAGTTCTTCGCCAACTTCAGTATATTTTTTACCCATAAACCTTTTTACAGAGCTTATGGTATTTTGTGGATTTGTGATTGCTTGTCGTTTTGCAGGGTCGCCCACTTTTCTTTCGCCTTTTCCTTCGTCCAGAAAACCTACGATAGAAGGAGTGGTTCTTCTTCCCTCACTGTTAGGAATTACAACCGGCTCATTACCTTCCATTACGGCAACGCACGAGTTGGTAGTTCCTAAGTCAATTCCAATAATTTTTCCCATAATCGTTATTACTTATAGATACCTTTAATTTTCAATACTCCTGTTAAAGTATTTCTGTAATGATCAATGGTTGTGCCAATTGGATTTTGGTGACATAATGTCAGAAAGCTTTGATTGTGTTCTGTCAAGTCCAGTCTGTCTCATATCATCCACTTAAAAACAGGAACTTAAAACGGCGATCGTTGAACTAATCGTTAAGTAGTGTAATTTTGCGCCTTCATTAAGACAACATGGCAATTCAAGACGAAATAGTAAGGCGAAAAACGTTTGGTATCATCAGTCACCCGGATGCGGGGAAAACTACGCTTACAGAGAAGCTACTACTTTTTGGCGGCGCTATTCAATCAGCCGGAGCGGTGAAATCGAGTAAGATTAAAATGCATGCGCGGTCAGACTGGATGGAGATAGAGAAGCAAAGAGGTATTTCTGTGGCTACCTCGGTAATGGCCTTTGATTATCAAGGGAAAAAGATCAATATTTTGGATACCCCAGGTCATCAGGATTTTGCCGAAGATACTTATCGCACTTTAACAGCGGTTGACAGTGTGATTATGGTGATTGACTGTGTAAAAGGTGTAGAGATGCAGACCGAGAAATTAATGGAGGTTTGTCGGATGCGAAAAACTCCGGTTATCTGCTTCATTAACAAACTGGATAGGGAAGGACGCGATCCTTACGATTTATTAGACGATATAGAAGAGAAGCTAAGCATAAATGTAAGACCACTTTCATGGCCCATAAGCATGGGTAAAACTTTTAAGGGCGTTTACAGCCTATTCAATAAAAGTTTGCATCTGTTTCAACCTAGCAAATCAAAACTCGAGGAAGAAGGTATTCAGATTGAAGACATCAATGACACCAGAATAGATGAACAGATAGGAGAGAATGATGCGGCTCAACTAAGAGAAGATGTAGAATTGATCGAGGGTGTTTATCCGGAGTTTGATGTCAATGAGTATTTAGCAGGAAATGTAGCCCCGGTATTTTTTGGCAGTGCGGTAAATAATTTTGGTGTTAAAGAGCTATTGGACTGTTTTATTGAATTAGCTCCATCACCGTTAGCACGTGAGACTGAGGTTCGCAAGATAGAGCCCGATGAGAAGAAATTTTCGGGGTTCATATTTAAGATACATGCTAACATGGACCCTAATCACAGAAACAGGATAGCTTTTGTACGGGTTTGTGCTGGAAAATTTGAACGGGGCACGAATTATTATCATGTGCGGGCAGATAAGAAAATACGCTTTTCTAATGCTACTGCTTTTCTTGCACAGGAGAAAGAAATGGTGGATGAAGCCTGGCCGGGGGATATTGTAGGGTTGTATGATACCGGAAATTTAAAGATCGGAGATACATTGTCAGAAGGAGAGGGTGGAATGTATAAGGGCTTACCAAGTTTTTCACCTGAGATCTTTAAAGAGGTGGTAAACAAGGATGCTATGAAAACGAAGCAATTAGAAAAAGGTCTCAATCAGCTCATGGAAGAGGGTGTTGCTCAGTTATTTACGTATGAACTGGGCTCTCGAAAGGTGGTGGGAACAGTTGGAGCGCTGCAGTTTGAAGTAATTCAGCATCGCTTAAAACATGAATATGGAGCTTCTTGTGACTTTATGCCTATTAACCTGTTTAAGGCCTGTTGGGTACACAGTACAGACAAAAAGAAGTTAAAAGAATTTTCAGATTCTAAAATGCGGCACATAGCAAAGGATAAAGACAGTAAAATGGTATTTATGGCAGAGTCCAGATCCTGGCTGACTATGGTTCAGGATAATTTTCCTGACGTAGAGTTCCATTTTACTTCGGAGTTTTAGATAATTTGAGACGATCAGACTACAAAAGTCTTAGAGACTTTTATAGTCTTTTGATAGACTAGAACAGCTCCTTCAAATCAAAATTTAGGTTTTTGATAATAGTGGAAGTCACTTTGCCCTCATTAACTACGAATGAATGAGGCTCGTCTCGGTTTTTCTGAGATAGAAGGTAGATTTCAAGTGATTTATTTGCCGGGTCTACGATCCAATATTCTTTAACACCAAACTTGAAGTAGGCTTTCTTTTTGGTATATCGATCTACAAAACTATTAGATGGAGAAATAACTTCTATCACAAGGTCAGGTGGACCTTCCAGGCCGCGTTCACTGATAAGGTGGGAGTTTTCACCAGTCACAAATACTATATCAGGTTGATAAATATTTTTTTTATCCAAAAACACGTCAATAGGAGATAGTAAGACTTCCTCCCTGTCGCCTAAGAATTGGTGAAGCAGAATGTGAAGCTTTCCTATAATCCTTTGATGTTCTGTATTCGGCGCAGATGTCATAACTAGATTTCCATCAATAAGCTGGCACAGTTCCACATCTAACTGAAGATAATCTTCAATAGTCCATACTTTTGATCTATCGATTGTCAGTGTTTGCATAGCTTTGCTTCTTTAAATTTACCAATTATATTAGTTTTTATTCAATGGCCGCAGCATTACCAATTTTATATGAAGATAATCACCTCATTGTGGTTAATAAAGCTTCCGGTGATTTGGTGCAGGGGGATAAAACCGGTGATGAAACTGTGGCCGATCATGTTAAAGCTTACATAAAAAAGAAATACAATAAACCGGGAGATGTGTTCCTCGGTATAGTGCATCGATTGGACCGCCCGGTAAGTGGCGCAGTTCTTTTTGGGCGTACATCTAAGGCTTTAGAACGTATGAATGCACAATTTCGTGAGCGGGAAGTGCAAAAAACCTATTGGGCCATAACAAAGGACCGCCCTCCACAAACGCAGGATGAGCTCGTACACTGGTTAAAGAAAAATCATGAGGCAAATCGTACCTCTGCATTCAATAAAGAAGGTAAAGGAACGCAGAAGGCTATTTTATCTTATAAATTGATGGGCAGGATTGCCGAGTATTATTTGCTTGAAGTTAAGCCGGTGACGGGCAGGCCACATCAGATAAGGGTGCAGTTAGCTAAAATAGGGTGTCCCATTCTTGGAGATGTAAAATATGGCGGCGCCAAACAGGGAGGTGGACAACTTATTTATTTACATTCGAGATCATTGGAATTCGTTCATCCGGTAAAGAAAGAACCGGTTCGAATAGATGCCGCTGTTCCTAAGGATCAAATTTGGCAATTATTTAATCAGTTATGAGTTGGTTTGAAAAACTTCAGAAAAAATGGGACGTGGGTCCACTTCGGGTGATCTTAATACTAATAGTATTCGCATGTACCGGGTTTACCGTTCTATTCCTTAAAGAACCCGTGCTTTCAATGATATTACCAGATGGAGAACGCAGTTGGTTGTTTACTGTAGCCTATTACGTTTTGATCCTTCCTATCTACAATGTTATATTGCTTATCTATGGCTTTGTATTTGGCCAATTCAAATTCTTTTGGGCGTTTGAGAAACGGATGTTTCAAAGAATATCAAAAAAGAAGCCGTCTTAAAAAGTATAAGCTGAGACGGCTTCTTCAGTTTAAAAAATGGAGTAATTTTTAAAGATTATAGCTAATACCACCCAAATAGGTTCCGCTAATAGTATCAGTACCGTAGTGTTGTCTTGCATCACTTCCTACATTTCTGGCGTTAAAATAAACATCG
>CALBPF010000074.1 GCA_937899105.1 uncultured Flammeovirgaceae bacterium
AAATAAATGGTGGACTTTCTTTGTGGACAAAGATTCCTCCGTTATCACTGCGGAATGACTTAAAAAGTTAGGTTCGCTCATTTTTATTTACAGTATGTTTCCGTTATAGCTTGAAAGTAAATACCACATTGATAGTCTCAGCGGGCATAAAAACCATGGATTTCGACGAAAACACGACAATTTGAAATTCTCCTCATTAATTCGTGTTTTGTTTTTGTTTTAATTCCTTTGAACCCGATCTCCGAGTGGGCTTTATCCGCACTCCATTTTGTTTGACGATAGTTTCCATTGTTTTAAAATTTTAAGTATTACGCTTATTCGTCTGACCACTTAGAGTGGTCTGACGACTGTTTTTTGATTGATCACTGTCCTTTTTGATTTCGTTAGGACAGATTTAGCTCATATATAGCTTTCTGAAATCCCCCGTACGATATAATGGTGACCAGTCCGGGGAAACATCCGGTAGCGCCTTCGGAGCAAATTGTTCAAATGTATCGTAGGCATGGACAATTTTTCCTCCTACCGAGGTAAGCTTCGCATGTGTTCGAGGAATCAGCACATCTGGGATGGTCATA
This sequence comes from uncultured Flammeovirgaceae bacterium, assembly GCA_937899105.1. Lineage (GTDB taxonomy): Bacteria > Bacteroidota > Bacteroidia > Cytophagales > Cyclobacteriaceae > Fulvivirga. The sequence continues at coordinate 576 of CALBPF010000074.1, forward strand.
AAATCATGATTCAGGATGGAAAAATCCGCTAGTTGACCTTCTTTTATCGCACCCTTTTTACCAAGATCACCTGTAAACCAGGAGGAACCAGTGGTCCAAAGTTGCAGGGCTTCATCTCTCGTGAGAATGTTGTCATCGCCATACATCTGCCTTCCACCTCTTGACTTTCCTGTCGCCAACCAATAGATGGAATACCAAGGATTATATGAACTAACCCGAGTGGCATCCGTTCCTCCTCCAACTGGGATACCCATTTTTAACATTTTCCTAATCGGAGGTGTTTGAGCAAGCTTTGCCGCTCCGTAACGCCTTACAAAATCTTCAGCCTGATAAGCGATCCTATTCTGAATCGCAATACCCATCTCCAATTTAGCAATGCGTTCAAGTGTTCTATCAGAAAAGGTTTCCCCATGATCAATGATAGTACCCTGTGGTAACTTGCCATCTCCAGCTTTCGCTACCTCTTCATACATATCAAGCAGTATATCAGCCGATTCGATGTAGGTGATATGTTGTCGCCAAGGCCAGTTATTTTCAGCCAGAAGTTTATAAATAGGCATAGCCTTGTCTCGAACATCGGCATCTAGGTTAGGGCGTTCCTGAGCAAATATTTCATAATCGTAAGCTGCCCAGCATATATTCTCTCCTCCTCCTATGAACCGAAGCATGTCATCCCCATCGCCCGGCTTTACCATTCCAATCCATCGCTTATAATCATCATACTCACGCCCACCTACCTGTGGAAACGTATGAATCCCAACTCTCACGGTCGATAAGCCCTGCTTATGAACGTCGTACATGACATCATATGCATCAGGGTATTGCATTCCTCCCCCACCAGCATCGGAAATTGAAGTGAGACCAAGCGCATTCATCTCGTTCATGAAATGTCTCGTTCCAAGTATTTGTTGTTCCTTTGATTTCTTAGGTAACTTGGTGAGCGTTTTGTACATGATCAATCCGGAGGGAGCCGCAGTAATAATACCTGTTGCCCTTCCTCTCCTATCTTTTTCAATTCTCCCTTTATGATAGAGGTCTATCGGCTCATTATTATAATTCAGTACTTCAACCGCTTTTCGGTTAAGCATCCCGTAGGCATATAGATAAAAAATATATTCCGGATGATCGGGAGCTATTTTATTTATCTCCTCAAGTGTAGGCATTCGTTTTTCCCGGAATTGCTCCCAAGAGAAACCGCCCACTACCCTTATCCACTGGCCTTTAGGTGTATGCTTTACCTCCTCGGCAAGCATAGCCAGTGCTTCTTCTACAGAATCTACCCAATCCCAGCGTAGTTCCATGGCATAATGCAGACCTTCACGGATGCCATGGGTATGCGAGTCATGGAGTCCAGGGATCACTCTGTGACCTTTAGCATCTATTACCTTGGTATCTGATCCGACCAAGTCGGCCACAGCATTGTTAGAACCCACTCGATAGTACATCCCGTGTTTAATAGCAAAGGATTCAGCAGAGGGAAGGTTTGGGTCTACGGTGGACACTTTTGCGTTACGTACCACCATATCAGCCTTACCGGATTGTTGTGCTAGTAAACTACTCAACGGCGAAGCTAAGACCATCCCTGTGGCGCCTAGCGCTAACGAACCTTTCAGGAATTCTCGTCTTTTTGGATCAAAATCTTTCATCATTTAGTGATTTAATTGGTTCATGGTTTAGAGAGTCTTAAGCTCTAATTCCATAACTTATGGACACATCAGGCTTAAGTGGTGTTGAAATAGTAACGGAACCCGTTTATTAAGTAATTCGGCCCGATAGTCGAGCCCTTTCAATTACTTATCTGATTCCGCTTCCTTAGCCCATTTCTGCATAGTCTTGATATAATCAATACCCAAACCGTATGCACCACCATGTTTTATGGCCAAATTATTAACCTCAACATATTGATCAGATCGTGCCCAGTCACGGTAAATCTCTAACAGATATTGCATCGAAGTCATGGGGATAACGCCAGCTTGAATCATACGGGTCATGGCCATATCATGAGCCTCTTGGGAAACCCCTCCTGAAGCGTCAGAAATTACATACACCTCGTAATCATCCTCTAAGGCGGATAACGCTGCTAAGGTTATACATACCTCTGTCCAGAGCCCGGCCATGACAAGCTTTTTCTTACCCGTAGCCTTCACGGCTTTTAAAAAATTCTCGTCTTCCCAAGAGTTCATAGTAGTTCTGTCAATGTATTTTGTATCATCTGGGTAATATTCTTTGATTTCAGGAAATACGGGGCCAGAGAAAGACTTTTCAGCGACAGTTGTAACGATGGTAGGTACATTAAATAACTTAGAAGCCCCTGCAATTATTCCGGTATTGTTTCGAAGCTCCTCTATGGGTTGTGATTCAACGCCAAAAGCCATCTGACTCTCGTGATCAATAAGTATGAGTGCATGGTTGCCGGGATGTAGTATTTGTTCGGCAGCATGGGAAGGATTATTCACCGGATTAGGATTATACTGGGTCCATTGAGCGTAGGAAACTACACTTGCCAAAAGGGCGAAGACTAATGAATTCAATTTTTTCATGATTTTAAATTGTTTTAATGAAGACTAGTATTTCGTTTAGTAAGTATTAGGTTTAAGACATAGGTACCTCCATGAGAAGTATCTCTGTGTTGCTGTCTGCCGTGATATCTAGGGAATTAATGTTCCATACTCCAAAACCATCTCTGGTTTCCAGCGATTGTTCATTTATGGTGGCACTTCCCTTTAGCAAAAAAGCATAAACACCGTTATTTTTCGGATCATGTAATTCGTATGAGACGGTTTTACCCTTGTCTAATGACGTCATGTTAAACCAGGCATTTTGATGAATCCATACTCCATCGTCATCAGCATTTGGAGATAGTACCTGCTGTAGCCTATTTTTTCTATCTTCCAATTTCATAGTAATCTGATCGTACCTGGGTTCTACACCTTTCTTATCGGGAAACACCCAGATCTGAAGAAATTTTACTGGCTTGTCCTTATTGGCGTTGTATTCACTATGCATGATTCCCGTACCTGCACTCATAACCTGTATATCTCCTTGTTTTATGACTGCAGTTGTCCCGATACTATCCATATGCTCAAGATCACCTTCTAAAGGGATAGAAATGATTTCCATATCCTGATGAGGATGAGTGCCAAAGCCCTGAGCTTCAGAAACTGTATCATCGTTAAGTACTCTTAGCATTCCGAAGTTCATTCGACTCGCGTCATAGTAATTAGCGAAACTGAAGGTGTGTTTGGATTGTAACCATCCGTGGTTAGCCACTCCACGTGTATCTGCCTTATGAAGAATAGTTTTCATTTTTCCTCCTTTTATTTTGTTGTTTAATTGTTTAGTCTTTCTCACCAACCCTCCACTTTCTGAAATGAGAAGTTGGGCAAAACCAGTGAACGCACCGAAACCTGCGAGCCCGGTGAAAACTGATTTGAGAAATTGATTACGTTTCATTGTTTAATTTTTAAATTCCACAATGACTATTTCTGTGCCAAAATCATAAATCATTGATTTTCAATTATTTAAATCATTAATCAAGTAATACTACTTTCTATTTATTTAGTAATTTCTCATATTTGAGAAATTATAGATCACTTTTACCAAACCAAACTTCCAATGAGTGACGACAAACTCGTAATCCAAACCAAGAACTGGCTGGTTGATAATTTACCGTATGAAGTCATGTGGATGACTAAAAAAGGAAATATAGAATATGCCAATAAGGCCTTTTGTAAAGGGTTAGGCTACAGTCAAAAAGAGCTATTGTCTCTGACTATTTATGATATCAATCCACGATTACAACGAGACGAATGGCGAGATCATTGGGAAGAGGTTTCCACTCAGGGTTCTAGCAACTTCAAAACTTAACACATAAAAAAGAGTGGTAAGCGATATGAAGTAGAAGTATGAGCTCAATTTTTCTCAAATAATGGAAAAAAGTTGATCTGTGCCATCTTCTTCGAAATAACAGAGTCCAGCTTCTATAGAAATGTACTGACCGCTGCTGAAAAAATGGTGCATGCCGGAGGTTGGAAACTAAATTTACAAGACCGTTCTTTAATAGTAACGGAAGAAACTTTCAAGATTTTTTCAGTCTCTGACAAGGAAGAAATACGACCTGAGAACATTATTAAATTTTTTGACGATCCAACTAAACTAAAAACGCTTGTAACAAGAGCCCTGCGTAAAGCCGAAGTATACGACGAAGTGATGTCGATAAAAGATGCTGAAGGTAAAAAGAAATGGCTCCGTTGTACTGGTCAACCGATTATAGTTAAAGACAAAGTCCAAAAGCTGATCGGGGTTTACCAGGATATCACCGAGCAACAAAGTAATGCTGAATCGCTAAAGTTGTTCAAAGAGGTAATAGATCACTCGAACGATATCGTATTTATATGGCAAGAAGATGGCAGTATGCTGCACTGTAGCGATTCCGCTGCCCATCAATTACAGTACGACACAGAAGAACTATCGAAGCTCACCATATACGATCTGGACAGTCGTATAGATAGAGTCTGGTGGAAAGATCATTTTGAGGACATTAAGAAAAGAAAGAACTTTCGGATGGAATGGATTGCGACTCGAAAAGACGGCACCAAGTTTCCAGTCGAGATCTCTGTCAATTATCTTTTCTATAAAGGCCTCCATCTGAACTGTGCTATTCTAAGAGACATCAGTGAACGTAAGAAAAGGGATCTTGAGCTTACCGAAGCTTTGGAAGAAGTTAAATCACTTAAGAATCAGCTGGAACAAGAGAACGAGTACCTTCAAGAGGAAATACAGCGAGGCCTCAACTTTGAAAATATAATTTGTAAAAGTAAAAACTACGCCACGGTCTTAAAGCAGGTAGAACAAGTCGCACCTACAGCAACAACTACGCTCATTACCGGCGAATCAGGAACAGGAAAAGAATTACTAGCCAGTGCTATTCATCAAAATAGCAACCGCAAAGAACGCCCGCTGATCAAGGTAAACTGTGCCACTCTTCCAAAGGATCTTATCGAAAGTGAATTATTTGGTCATAAAAAGGGAGCATTCACAGGCGCTGTCGAAAATAAGGTGGGAAAATTCAAATTAGCCGACGAAGGCACCTTATTCCTGGATGAAATTGGTGAACTACCGTTAGATCTTCAACCAAAATTACTGCGTGTTCTCCAAGAAGGTGAATTTGACCCCTTGGGCAGTACAAAAACGGAAAAAGTCGATGTTCGAATTGTGGCCGCCACTAACCGTGATCTTCAGGCCATGATTGAGAATGGTAAGTTTCGTGAAGATCTCTTCTATCGACTTAACGTGTTCCCCATTTACAATATTCCACTCAGAGAAAGAAGAGAAGATATTCCTTTATTGGCACAGTTCTTTTTGGAGAAATATTCGGCCAAAGCCGGGAAGTATTTTAAAAAACTCAGCAAAGCTACCATTGAAGCCTTAATGAAATACTCTTTCCCCGGTAATATCCGTGAGCTTGAAAACCTGATAGAACGCGCGGTGATTCTAGAAAGCGGTACAACTCTTAAACCTGGCGACTGGTTACCTGAAGTAAAAACAGCCATAGCCAAAGGTGATTTTAAATCTTTTGAGGAAACACAAAAAGATTATATTATCAAAGTACTTGACTACACAAATTGGCGCGTAAGTGGTCCTAGTGGTGCCGCTACTATTTTGGATATGAAGGCCAAAACCCTTTTCGCCAAGATGAAACGGTTGGGCATTGAAAAAGAAGTGAAAGTCAAAAGCAGATGAAATTAGCCGATCTGCGGTCTTGAGCCTTTTTTGGATAACTTCTAAGCGCAGGCACTACACGAAGACTAACATTCTAAACAAAGCCATCCGCCGATAATGTCGGCGGATGGCTGATCCATTATTATTGTTTAAAAATCCTGAACTGCCGCTGTGTATTCTCATGACGCACTTTAAGCAGGTAAATTCCAGGTTGAATCGAAGTCATATTTAACTTTATTTCATCGGCATCTCGAACTACTTGAGTAGTGAGAACTTTACCGTTAAGATCCTGTATCTGAACCATGAGTTCACCTTCTAAATTTGATTGTATGACTAGTACATCTTTCACCGGATTGGGATAAAATTGAATACCATCGATACTTAATTCATCGTCAATATTGGAAACTTCTCCTGAAGACTGTCGTGCAAAAGTACCTCCTGAGCTATTTGTAATCAGCGCTACCCAATCCCGCGATGTGTCATAGGGCGGTAAGCCTATAGAAGCAGCACTTCCCCCTTCTACGGTTACCACCGAACCGGATTGCAAATCACCCCCGTTTTGCGGGTCAAACCACTGCACGCTGTAAGTGCCCGACTGGCCATTCAGATTTAATGTGGTAGCGCTACCGTTCGGACGATATACCAGATAAATTTCTCCCGTTTGAGCCAATACATAATCATCATTATCCACAGTAAGCTCATCCGCACTTACCATGGTGGTGACATAAGGCTGTAAATGATTATTAAAGAAATCAAGCGCTATTTTTGCATCCTCCCATTTGGTTTGGCGCGTCCTGTGGTCTTCACAATCAAGGTCATCACATCCGGTTTGGTAGCCGTAATAGTACTCTACTCCTGCCCCACCTGCGAGCATCGTACCCCACAGCACCTGCTTTCGTATGGCATCCCTATTGTCTCCGTTATTGCGTGGTTCGGGAAGCTGACTGTCAGGGTAGGCCGCATCAACGCCGGTGCCTAACTGAGCGCTACCGGGTTCATCGCAGGCTACCACCCACTTTTTACCATTTGCATGGGACTCTTGCACCCATTTCTTGACCGAGGAATGAACCTCGTTCAAATTACCGCCGGTCTGAATGGAGGTACCAGTCAGCTCCGAGCTTGCCCCTAGAAGCGGGCCATACACTTCATCCTGCTGCCCGGGATAAGTATGAATCACAATATTGTGATCATACGGGTCGATATCATTGAGGTATTGGGTGTAAGATCGGACAATATCATTGTTAGGGTCGTTCAACTCCTGCCAGATGTCATTCTCCTCACCTAGGTTCCAATTTAGCGCAAGGTGATGTCCAAAACGCGCTACCAGCTCCCTGTAGTAGAGCTTGCGCTCCCTTCCCAATTGGCCTGCATCCATCTTTTGGTCGTTCTCAGTTTCTTGCGTTTTGAAGTGCATATACACTCCTCTCGTATCTGCATATTCCAATATTTTTTCCCACTGGGCCAATTTTGAGACATCGAAACGATCGTGATGTACATCGCTCCAACTTATAGCATTGGACACTATTTGGAGGTGAGGATAGATATTATCATCGTCCCCGTCTAGGCTAAAGGTTAAAAAGGAAAATACATTCATCCCCTGGTCAGACAGATACTTCAGCGCTCCTAGCAACTCGCGGCCATCGGCCCTTGCGCCGTCACTTTGTAAGGTACCCCAGGTAAATTCAGCAGCATCATCCAAATCAAAGTCATCGGCGTGAGGAGCCCAGCTTTTCCGTCGCCCGGCTTTGTTGGGTGTGGCGTCAAAATCCTCATAGGCAAACGTATTTTCAGGAGCATCAGCACCCACCTTAAAAAAGAAATCTCCCGTTTCTGCGAACTGCAAATAATGTTCGCCTACATACTCCAGTCGACCTGTACTTCTAAAATCCCTCCCGCTTTTATCAGAAGGCCCAATTTCAAAAGTACCGGTCTCACCATCGAAAGCAACCGATGAACCTGCAGTAGGATCTGTGGAAATAGCGATATCTGTACCCTTTCTAAAGGAAGCTGTATAAGTCCAAGTACCGATTGCATCTGGTGCAAAATGAGCTTGCCAGATGTTACCGGAACTGGCCGAAGAGTTTTCCGCCTGTCCGTCTGCTGCGTAGAAACCGGGTACCGTGTAAGACCTACTTCCATGGCTAAAGGTTACCAAAAGCCGGTAATTGGCAAAAGGGTTGTCAGTAGCCGCTTCGCTGGTTTCAATGCCCTCGAATGAAAGCGTTACTTTATGCCACTTTTTCAATTCTCCGGTAACCACTGCCGGAGGTCCTCCCACAGTATCGGGAGGTGTGGTAGTCGTATCTTGATCGATCACCACGAAATTTACCGTTTTGGGATTACCCGCTTCACCTCCCCGGTTAGGTGCCGTGTATGGGGTAGCTGTCAAGGTATGGCTCCCCAAAGTTGGAGTCCACGGATTATAGTCTCCTTTGGCGTCACCCGTAAGCGCATAGGGGGTAAAGTTTTCGGTAGCGAAGTCTATTTGCCCATCATATTCAAAACCTACGCTACCTACAGTCCCAGGATCAGTTTCTGCTCGCACGTTTAATTCGATTGCTGGCAGATAGAAAAAGTTCAGTGAATCACC
>CALBPF010000075.1 GCA_937899105.1 uncultured Flammeovirgaceae bacterium
AGGTTGGCAGTCGATCTCTACGCAGAGCTGCCTATTCTGCGAAAAGAGCCTTTTATTAATTGGGTAGATGCGAAACACCCGCTCCTTTACCTTTCTCATTCTACGGTAAAAAAAGAGGTAGTTCCTTTAGCCATATCCCTTGATAAAGGGAAGAAGATATTAGTTATTTCTGGCCCAAATGCGGGCGGCAAATCAGTCTGTCTTAAAACAGTAGGTTTACTTCAGTTGATGCTGCAATCTGGCTTGCTAACACCTGTCTCGGAATCGTCTGAGTTCGGCTTTTTCGATGATATATTCATAGACATCGGCGACGAGCAGTCGATAGAAAATGATTTAAGCACGTATAGCTCGCATTTAAGTAACATGAAGCATTTCATGAAGCAAGGACGCTCTAATACGCTGGTATTGATAGATGAGTTTGGTACAGGTACGGATCCTCAGTTTGGCGGAGCCATTGCCGAAGCGGTTCTGAGCGAACTGATAGATCATGGCGTGTACGGTGTTATTACCACCCATTATGCCAATATCAAAAGCTTTGCTGAGAAACATAGTCAATTAGTGAATGGCGCCATGAAATACGATATGGCCAACTTGCAACCGCTTTATGAACTTGAAATAGGCAAGCCTGGGAGTTCTTTTTCATTGGAAATCGCCAGAAAGATTGGTATTTCTCATCATGTAATCAACAATGCCAAGGAATTAATAGGTGAGCAAGCCATCGATCTGGACAAACTTTTAATGCGGCTTGAAAGACAAAAACAAAAGACTGCCGAAAGAGAAAGAGCGCTAAAAGAGCAGGAGAAAAAAGTCAATAATCTGGAATCGAAGTATTCCAAACTAGCAAGCGAATTAGAGACAAAAAAGAAACAAATAATAAATAAGGCTAAGTCAGAAGCAGCTTCCTTGTTGAAGGATACAAATCGAGAAATAGAAAAAACAATTCGACATATTAAGGAAAATAAGGCTCAAAAAAATGAAACGCTTAAAGCTCGAAGGAAGTTAGAAGGACTTAAAGAAAAGATAAAACCTGATGAGTTAAGAAAGCATACGCATAAGGTAATAGAAGGAAGTATTGAAATAGGGGATTCGGTTAGAATCATCGGTCAGGAAGTATCAGGGGAGGTTTTAAGTATAAGAGGTAAAAGCGCTGAGGTCCAATTTGGCGATCTGAAATCGACCATTAAGCTGAACCGTCTTGAAAAAGTATCCAAAAATGTTTCCAAAAAAATAAACAAGGGAATTTCGTCAGGTTTTAACCTTAATCAAAAGCTTGCTGAGTACAGCGCCACTTTGGATGTGAGAGGTAAACGTGCGGAAGAGGTTTTTTCAGTTGTAGATACCTTTGTGGATAATGCTGTTCTCTTTGGAAGAAATGAGGTTCAGATTTTGCATGGGAAAGGTGATGGTGTTCTTAGAAAAATAATTAGAGAACATCTAAAAGGGCTTCCTTATATTTTATCTATGCAAGATGCCCATGTTGAGCGAGGTGGGGCGGGCATCACGGTTATTAAACTGATCTAGGTCATATTGGAGAATAAAAAAAGCCGACGTAAGCCGGCTGCATTTTACTATCTAAATAAGTATAATAAATACCTACTGTTATTTTGTTAATTCAAAAACCCAAGCTCCGGCAATACTTTGTGTTCTAGCGCCAAGAGGCTCTTCGTCAGTAAGAGTGAACGTCATGAGCATTTCATTGTCCGAATCACCTCTCGTCACAGTTACATCGTCTGTTCCGTCAAATGTCACTGTGAAAGAATTTACTTGATTGCCACTGACGGTATACGTTTCAACTGAGAAGACATCCACATCTGTCGATTCTCCACTTACCACAACGTTTCCGTTAGATTGAAAATTAATGGAAAAATTTGACCAGTCTCCCGTTGTACCTGTATTTCCCCCTAAGGATACACCATCGCTAGAACCAACTGACCATGTGCCTTCTAAAAATTGAAGTTGTTGCTGTTCTACGGTAAGACTGTCACCATCATCATCTCCGCACCCCACCATGGTGAATGTTGCTGCGAGTACCACTAGACTCAGTAAATAAGATATTTTTTTCATATTAACACAATTATTTCTAGTTTGAAAGGGAAAGATAACAATTAACTATCTAAACTGCTATTCCCTTAGAAAATTTGCTTATTGATTACATATATTTTTTATCGTATAAAAGTAACCAACTATAATCACTTAAATTCGGCTAACGTCAAATTATAATTACTTAAATAGTATTCTTCCTTTTGATTTGAAGCAATAATTATTAAGCGGTCAGCGATTTTTTTTAATTGCTTTTGATACCATTCAGCGCCTTGAACGTCTAGATTGGTGGTGGGTTCGTCAAGAAATGTAACATGTGCTCTAGAGAAAAATGCTAGCCCCAGCTTTACGCGTTGTTTCATTCCTGATGAAAAGTTTTTGACTGTTTTTTTTCTGGCATTAGCCAGACCCATTTCATCAATAACTTCACTGACACTGAGTTCTTCTTTAAAGGCTTTAAACCTTGAATGATATTTTAATAATTCTTGTAGTGTAAAGTCCTCTATCAGCTCCATATAAGGGGAGGCAATTGAGATATATTTATATATTTCATCAAGGGCGATCAACTCGCCATTCAAAAGGTATTTTAATGATCCTTTTGACGGTAAACTGAAGCCTGCAATGGTTTTAAGTAAAGTGGATTTGCCACTGCCATTTGCTCCGGTTATAGCATAGCAATTGCCAGCATAGAAATGGTAATTTAAGTTTTTGAAAATAATTTCCTGATTGAAACGCTTACTCAGGTTATCGAGCTTTATTTCAATCATGTTTTAGGAATATGATTAGTAAGAATAGCCCTTCATTACTCCTCTATCAGAATTACGGATGAAGTTAATAATTTCATCACGTTCCTTGGACGGAGATAGCTCCAGTTCTACTAAATCCACTGCTTTTGAATTATTCAATCCTTTTAAAAAAAGATATCTATATACTTCTTGTATTTCATTGATCTTTTCAGATGAAAATCCTCTCCTTCTAAGACCGATTGAGTTTATTCCACAGTAGGTGAGGGGTTCGCGAGCGGCTTTTGTGTAAGGCGGAACATCCTTTCGCACTAAAGATCCTCCTGAAACCATGACGTGTGCTCCTACTTTTACAAATTGGTGTATAGCGCTAGAACCTCCTATTATCGCATGATCATCGATGCTTACATGACCAGCCAGTTGTACCGCATTTACTAAAATACAATGGTTGCCAATCTCACAATCATGGGCTACATGAACGTAAGCCATCAAAAGACAGTTTTTGCCAATAGTAGTTTTAAATTTGTCATCTGTACCTCTGCTTATTGTAACATATTCTCTGATTACAGTATTGTCACCAATGTAAGTCTCAGTTTCTTCACCCTTATATTTCAGATCTTGGGGTACAGAAGAAATGGATGCGCCGGGATAAATCTTTACGTTTTTTCCTATTCGCGCTCCTTCGAAAATAGTAACATTAGGACCTACCCATGTTCCTTCGTCTATAGTAACATTGGCATGAATAACAGCAAAGGGCTCGATTACAACGTTGCGTGCAATCTTTGCTTGTGGATGAATATATGCTAGCGGTTGATTCATGAGTCTTTTCTTACGATGCTTGCCATCATTGTTCCTTCGCAAACCAAAGTATTTCCTACGTAGGCTCTTCCCGCCATTTTCGCAATTCCTCGTTTGATAGGAGCAAGCAAGTCGCACTTTATAACCATAGTATCTCCGGGTAATACCATTTTACGAAATCTAAAGTTCTCAATGCCTAAAAAGTATGTCCAGTAATTTTCAGGGTCCGGGACAGTATTTAGTACTAGTATTCCACCTATTTGTGTCATAGCCTCTACCTGCAGCACTCCGGGCATAACAGGATTGCCTGGGAAATGACCTTGGAAGAAATTTTCGTTTAAAGTGACATTTTTCACACCTGATACGCTCTCCTCATCTAAATGGATAATTTTATCTATCAACAAGAAAGGGTACCTATGTGGAAGTATATTAATGATTTGATTAATGTCTAAAACCGGCGGCAGATTAGGATTGTACTTAGGAACATTATGCCTGGACTCATCCTTCATAGCTCTTTTTAACTTCTTGGCAAAGGCGACATTGGCGGCATGCCCGGGTCTTGCTGCTAATATCTGAGCTTTTATAGGTCTACCTACCAATGCCAGATCGCCCATTACATCCAGGAGTTTATGTCTTGCGGGCTCGTTTTTATACCTAAGCTCTACATTATTAAGAATGCCTTCCTTCTTAACCTCTACCTTTGGCTTGTTAAAAAGCTCGGCAATACTGTCTAATTCATGTTCTTCAACAACCCGGTCTACTACAACAATAGCGTTGTTTAGATCGCCGCCCTTAATAAGGTTGTTTTTATGAAGCATCTCCAGTTCATGCAGAAAACAAAATGTTCGGCATGAAGCTATTTCTTTTTCAAACTGCCCAATGTTGGTAAGAGACGCATGTTGACTGCCTAGGACAGGCGAATTATAATCCACCATTACCGTTATTCTGTAATCGTCAAGCGGGAGTGCGGCGATCTCTACATCACGCGCCGGCTCGCGATAAAAAATACCGTCAGGTACTTCAAAAAAATCCCGCAAGGCATTTTGCTCCTCTGTACCGGCTTCGTTGAGAATATTTACAAATTGAATAGAACTGCCATCCATAATAGGTGGTTCCGGCCCGTCCAATTGAATAAGAACATTGTCTATTTCTAGTCCCACCAGAGCGGCTAAAGTATGCTCCACGGTATTAACCCGAGCTTCACCCTGCTCAATGGTAGTACCACGTGATAGATCTACAACGTTGTCTGCATCGGCGTCCACAATAGGCCGCCCTTCCAGATCTACGCGTTGAAATTTTATTCCATGTCCCGGCTTGGCCGGAAGAAAAGTCATATTCGCCTGAACCCCTGTGTGAAGTCCCACACCGGATAGGGTAACCGACTTTTTTATCGTGTGTTGTTTGATCTTCATCCTAATATGCCTAAGGTACCATAGATGCGTACCCTCTTCATTTACTTTCTTGAAATGTCGGCAAATTTAGAACTTTTTCCTCAAGTTGCTTTAGGCGTGAACTCAAATCAGGAAGATTCTTGAATATGGCATATGACTTATGATAGGCAAGTAATTCAAATGCCGGACTACCCATTAGTTTTATATTGCCATTTGGTTTCGATTTACCAACTCCTGCCTGTGCGCCAATAGACGTTTTATCACCGAAGGTGAGGTGTCCGGCAATTCCCACCTGGCCGCCAATAACTCCATTTTTTCCTATAGACGTGGACCCGCTTATTCCTGTCTGAGCCGCTATTACCGTATTGTCACCTATAGAAACATTGTGAGCGATCTGAATTAGATTGTCTAATTTGACCCCATTCCCGATTTTTGTAGAATCACCGTGGAATGTGGCGCAATCTATAACTGTATTAGATCCAATATCGACGTTATTACCGACAACCACGTTGCCCATTTGAGGGATAGTTTTATAACTCCCATCCTCTTGGGGAGCGAAACCGAACCCGGCACTACCTAGTACTACTCCCGAATGAATAACGCAAAAATTACCAATGAAGGTGCCACTGTAAAGCCTTGCGCCTGACTGTATAATAGAATTGTCTCCGATGGTGCAATCATCTCCAATGTATGAATGGGGATATATTTTTACATTATTCCCAACTTTAACATTATTCCCGATATACGAGAATGCACCTCGATAAATTTCGCTACCTACAGAGCTGTTTTCTCCTAAAAAAGAGGGTTGTTCAACACCTACTTTTTGAAAACTTATAAACTTGTAATATTCTTCAAGAAGTATTGTAAAACTAGAATAGGCGTCTTCTACGAAGACAAGAGCCGTAGAAACCTCTTTTTTGGGTACGAAATCTTTGTTTACAATAACTGCACTTGCCTGAGTTTCATAAACAAAACTCTCATATTTGGGATTAGAAAGGAATGATATCTGTCCTTGTTTTGCCTCTTGAATCTTACCCAACATATTAATAGAAGCATTGCTGTTACCCTTTATTTCTCCACCTAAAAGAGAAGCGATTTGGCTTACAGTAAATTCCATTAAAGAGAGGTTGTATTAATCTTCAGGTTCGCGCAAATATACATTTTTGGGGTAGCATAGGTAATGTTTTCTTACAATTTTGCTTATCGCCTTAATGTTGGGCAAATCAGCAGCTTCTGCAATGTCCACTACGGTTCCGTCTTTTTTTAAGATATTAATAGATTGTCCTTCTCCTATATATGCCTTATTTGTAACTTCTCCATAAGAAAACAAATAACGACTGTCTGCCTTCAGTATTCCATATTTTTTAGAGATTGACTCACGAATTTTTTCAACTTCCTTCTTCTCCAATGGATTATTGGATAAACGAATCTTAAAGAGTTTTCTTGATAGTAATGATACACTTAATTGACTAAGAATAAGGTCGTCGCTATGCTGCCAATGCTTGATCCCACTCCAAATGTCATAGTCATCCAGCTTTGCAAATGATTGCAATAACTCGGGCTGAATTTGAAATGATTCCAGGGTGATCTCTTTATTTATAAATTCACTTAATGAGGGAGTGGAAACAATATTTTTCCCGGAAAGGCTAAGATCTTTGGCTCTAAGAATAGTATTGATCAGCATTTTCTCGGCGCTAACAGAAGTCTTATGAAGGTACACTTGCCAATACATGAGCCTTCTGGCATTTAAAAAATTCTCGATGCTGTATAGCCCTTTTTCCTCAATAACTATACTGTCTTCTGCTACATTCAACATGCTAATGATTCTTTCCAAACCTATGACTCCTTCAGAAACTCCCGTGAAAAAGCTATCTCTTTTTAAGTAGTCCAGGCGATCCATATCCAGTTGGCTGGAAACCAACTGATGAAAGAATTTTCGCTCATACGTATCTTGAAATATTTTAAGGGCCAAATCAAGAACGCCATTATACTTTTTATTCAAACGCTTCATAAATAAAAATGAGAGGCTTTCGTGGTTCACACCATGTAGCAGGCTAAACTCCAAAGCATGTGAAAAAGGACCATGACCAATGTCATGTAATAAAATGGTAAGTTGTAGGGCCAGGGCTTCTTCATCTGATATTTCAATATTTTTGGATCGCAAAGTTGTAATCGCCTTGGTCATCAGGTGCATGGCGCCTATCGCGTGATGAAACCTTGTATGCAGAGCTCCCGGATAAATGAAATCTGTAAGGCCAAGTTGTTTTATTCGTCTTAACCTCTGGAAAACAGGGTCTTCAATAATGTCAAAAATGATCTCACTTTGAATATTGATAAAGCCATAGATCGGGTCATTGAAAATTTTCTTTTTATTCAACCTGGAGGAATGATTATTGTGTTATCGATAGAGGAATTGAATTTTTTTTAATCATATTAGACTATATGCAAAGATATAACATTTTATGGGCGGACGATGAGATAGATTTATTGAAGCCACACATACTTTTTTTAGAAAATAAGGGTTATGATGTAACTCCTGTAAACAGCGGAACAGATGCTATAGAAAAGTGCGAAGAAGAGCATTTTGATGTGGTATTTCTCGATGAGAACATGCCGGGAATGTCTGGCCTCGAAGCCCTGACCGAGATAAAGTCCACAAGACCTAATTTGCCCGTGGTTATGATCACCAAAAATGAGGAGGAACATATAATGGAAGAGGCTATAGGAGCCAAAATAGCCGATTATCTTATAAAGCCCCTTAACCCAAGTCAGATATTACTTTCGGTAAAGAAGATCTTGGATAACAAGCGATTAATCTCTGAAAAAACAAACCAAAGCTATCAGCAGAATTTCATGAATATAAGTATGGCCTTTCAAGATGATCTTGACCACGAGGAGTGGGCTGATATTTATAAGAAGCTGGTGTATTGGGAGCTCGAAATTGATGAAACGGACAACCGCAGCATGGGTGAAGTATTCGATATGCAAAAGGAGGAAGCCAATAAACAATTCACACGGTTTGTACGTGAGAGCTACGAACATTGGTTAAATGACCCGGAAGCCGATAAACCAATGTTGAGCCATCAACTAATGAGGAACAAGGTGTTTCCTGAAATAGAGAAAAATGGAAAATCGGTTTTCTTTTTAGTGATCGATAATCTCAGATACGACCAGTGGAAGGTGATAGAACCTGCCATACAGGAATACTTTACCGTTGAGGAGGAGGAGAGCTATTACTCGATTCTGCCCACTACCACGGCATACGCGCGTAATTCTATCTTTTCGGGAATGCTACCCGATGAAATGGCAAAGAAATATCCTGATTTGTGGGTGGGTGAAGATTCTGAAGAAGGTAAAAATAATTTTGAGAAAGAGTTTCTTGAGAAGCAGATTACCCGACTTAACATGGATATACGTTTTACTTACAACAAGATAAAACGAACGTCTGAAGGTAAGCAGCTCGTAGATAAAATTAGAAATATGGCACGTAACGAGTTGAATGTTATTGTCTACAACTTTGTAGACATGCTATCCCATGCAAGAACAGATACAGCAATGATCAGAGAGCTTGCCCCTGACGAGTCGGCCTATCGCTCAATTACGCGCTCCTGGATTGATCATTCGCCTTTGATCGATGCAATCCAGGCCATAGCACAATCAAGCTCCAAGTTGATTATAACTACTGATCACGGCACCATCAGGGTACAGAAACCATTCAAAATTATTGGTGATCGTAATACCAACACTAATCTTAGATACAAACAAGGTAAAAACTTGGGTTATGATCCTTCAGATAAGATTCTTGAGGTACTCAGACCTGAGAAAATGCATTTACCCAAAATAAATGTATCTACAACGTACGCCTTTGCGGCTGAAGATCAGTTTTTTGCTTATCCTAACAATTTTAATTATTATGTTAACTACTACAAGGATACGTTTCAGCATGGAGGGGTATCTATGGAGGAAATGATTATTCCGATAATTTCACTAAATTCGAAATATGGCTAAAAGTGCGTTGCACTCAAAAAAGCTGGTTTGTGAAAGCTTAAATGAGCTGCGGACTGTGGCCGTTGATATAATTTCGTTTTCTAAAGACTATCTTATTTGGGTGTTTAATGGCGAAATGGGGGCTGGAAAAACAACAATGATCAGCGCTGTTTGCCAGCAGCTTGGCGTAGTGGATAATGTGGCTAGTCCCACGTTTTCCATTGTCAACGAGTACCTTACTCAGGATTCAAAAACTATTAATCATTTTGATTTTTACCGTATAAAAGATGAGCAAGAGGCTCTGGATATTGGCGTGGATGATTATTTCTATTCCGGAAACTATTGCTTTGTAGAGTGGCCGTCAAAAATTGATGAACTTATTCCTAATAAATATATTGACATTAATATCATCCCGGATTATTCGGAGCGTAGAATTATAGAAGTGACAAAATATGACTAAAAAGCAGTCAGGCTTTGCAAAGCTGGCCCAGGAATCTGGACTATATACACAGGAGAAATTACTGCCTGTCAGTCAAGATAAATATTCTTTTTTCATCGGTCTGCCGAACGAGATCTCCATGCAGGAGCGTAGAATTACATTGACTCCTGAAGCGGTAAAGCTGTTGGTCAATAACGGGCACGAAATATGGGTCGAAACCAAGGCTGGTGATGGATCTAAATTTTCTGATAAGGATTACAGCGATGCCGGCGCCAAAGTAGTGTATAGCCCTGAAGAAGTTTACAAGGCCGATGTCATTCTAAAAATTGAACCTCCCACTATGGAAGAAATCGATTTGATGAAACCCGGACAATCTCTTATTTCGGCCTTACAACTTGGAAATCAAACTCCGGATTATGTCAAGGCCATAAATAAGAAAAATATATTAGCTCTGGCTTATGAGTTTATTGAGGACAAGGTAGGGGGTATGCCTATCATCCGGGCAATGAGCGAGATAGCCGGGAATACAGTTATGTCAATAGCTTCTGAGTGTTTAAGCGCTGTAAATGGTGGTAAAGGAGTAATACTAGGAGGAATAACCGGTGTGCCGCCAACCCATGTGGTTATTATAGGTGCGGGTACAGTAGCCGAATACGCTGCAAGAGCGGCAATAGGATTGGGGGCCGACATTCAAATCTTTGATAATCATATTTATAAGCTTAGGCGCATAAAGCAAGCCCTTGGTACTCAGGTGTATACCTCTACTATCGACACGGATACCCTTGGTGAATCCTTAAAGCAGGCGGATGTAGTTATCGGCGCACTTCGTGCAGAAAAGGGGAAAAACAGACACGTAGTGAGTGAGGACATGGTAGCGCAAATGAAACTTGATTCTGTCATTATTGATCTTAGTATAGATCAGGGTGGATGCATAGAAACCTCAGAATTAACTTCACTCAACAAACCAACATTCAGTAAATATGGCGTCATTCACTATGGGGTGCCTAATGTAGCCTCGCGCGTGGCATTAACAGCAACTACTGCACTTAGTAATATTTTTACACCTACAATACTGAGAGCAGCGGAAGAAGGTGGAATTGAAGAAATGATTTTCTCGCACAACTGGTTCATGAAAGGTGTGTATACGTATAAAGGGAGCCTGACGAACGAACATATTGCCCGGAAGTTTGGCATGAAATGCAAGGATTTGGGATTGCTTATGGCGGCGAGATTTTAGATCGTCTATCACCTGTCAAACCTCTTAAGGAATGTCAATTTCATAATATAGTCTTTTCTGTTGTTACCGATACTATATACAATTGGGCTATTAACCATTGAAAATACGTATCTTTAAGTTAAACACGTGCAATGAAAACTAAATTGACATTGACTGTTAATAAGCAGATTATAGATTCTGCTAAGAGAGCGGCCAAGAAAAGGAATATTTCGCTATCTCAGCTATTTGAAGAAATTTTTAGTCAGGACGATCTTACAATGGTAAAAACTGAATCTCAAAAGGCGGCAGAAAGACTGCTGAGAAGCTTGTCTCTATCAGAAAGCATTGAAAACAAGAGAGATGAAGATCTTTTAAGGCAACATATATCAAAAAAGTATGGCTAATATTTTTTTAGATACAGATGTAGCTTTCGATATTATATCAAAAAGGTTACCCTATTTTGACGAATCTGTAAAGCTTTTGGAATTGATGATTGAAGGAAAAATCGTTTTACATACTTCCGAAAGTTGTGTTGCAAACCTTATCTATTTAGCCTCGGATATTTATAAAATTAAAGGAGCGAATGAAAAGCTGGTAGATTTTCTATTAGCTTGTGAACTTATTTCATGTGGTAAGCAGCGGATTATTGAAGCACTTAAATCTCCACTTACAGACAAAGAAGATGCTGTTCAGTATTATACAGCGCTTCACCATGGATTAGATTATTTTGTAACTCGAAATGTCAAGGGTTATGTTATGAGACATGATTCACTACCGGTTCTTATGCCAATAGATTTTAACAAAATTATTGACACTGCCTAGGACTTACTCGTTGGCGAAATCATAGTGATTTAATCTACGGTTAACCATACTGCTTAAGCCATCCCCGCTAAACTCTCTTCCAATACTTTAATCTTGGCTTTTGCGTCCTCCATTTTCTTTTTCTCGAGGGCTACAACCTGTTCCGGTGCATTGTTTACAAACCGTTCATTACCAAGCTTTTTCTCGACGCTAGCCAAAAAACCTTTCGTATAAGTCAGCTCTTTCTCCATTTCTTCACGCTCCTTATCCATATCAACCGTACCGGCCAACGGCATAAAAAACTCATCACCTTTTATCACAAAGTTTGAGCTATTTTCAACTTTCTCGGTAGTTTGCGCCCATGAGGAAAGATTACCAAGCTTCTTTATCACCCCTGAGAAGTTATCGAACTTGCCAAAGTTGGAAGTCCTCACTTTAACCTCAACAGCGTCCTTCTGAGCTATTTGTTTTGCATTTCTAACATTTCGTATGTTGCTGATTACCTCAAATGTTAGTTCCGCCTCCCCTAAAATGGCTTTATCATAACTTGCAGTCTTGGGCCATTCAGCCACAATCAGACATTCACCTTCATTACGCTTGTTAAGCGCATGAAAAAGTTCTTCCGTGATAAAAGGCATGAATGGGTGCAGCAGTTTGATAATTCTTTCGAAAAAGTTAATCGTTGCTTCTTTCGTAAAGGTATCTATAGGTTTTTGGTATTCGGGTTTCACCATTTCCAAATACCATGAGCAGAAGTCTCTCCAGATCAATTTGTAAGTCGCCATAAGGGCATCACTCATTCTGAACTTGTTGAAATGGTCTTCCACCTCTTCCAGGGCCTGATTAAACCGGGCTTCAAACCAATCTACAGAAGATTGATTTTCCTTACCGGATAGCGACTTGTCCACTTCCCAGCCCTGAACCAGACGGAATGCGTTCCAGATTTTGTTTCCAAAGTTTCGCCCTTGCTCAATGAGTTTTTCGTCGAATAACAGATCATTCCCGGCCGGGGAGCTGAAAAGCATACCGGTTCTCACGGCATCGGCTCCATATTGAGCTATTAAGTCCAGAGGATCCGGTGAATTTCCCAACGATTTGGACATTTTTCTACGTTGCTTATCTCGGACAATGCCGGTAAGATAAACATCTTTAAAAGGCTTTTTACCCGTATACTCGTACCCGGCAATAATCATTCTGGCTACCCAGAAGAATAATATCTCCGGAGCTGTTACCAGGGTTGAAGTCGGATAATAGTAGTCTAACTCATTATTTGCACCTGGTATGATCTTTCCGTTTTCAAATGACTCAGAATCAAACCCCCGAAATACCTCTAAATGGAAATGCCATGAAGACGCCCATGTATCCAGTACGTCTTCATCTTGCCTTAAATCATCGGCTGACAAGTTCGTATTCCCACTTTTCTTTTGTGCCAGGCTTAGTGCTTTTTCTTTCGTTTCAGCGACCACATAATCATTTTCACCGTCACCAAAGTAGTAGGCTGGAATTTGCTGCCCCCACCACAGTTGTCGTGAAATGCACCAATCGCGTACATTTTCCATCCAATGATTGTAGGTGTTTTTAAATTTTGCAGGATGTAACTTCACTTCATCATCCATAACAGCCTGGTGAGCTTTCCTTGAGATGTCTTTCATCTTTATGAACCACTGAAGGGAAAGCTTTGGCTCCACCACACTGTCAGTACGTTCTGATCGACCTATGCGCGTTGTGAAATCCTGTTCGTCAACAAGTAGGTCAGCGGCCTTTAAGTCTTTGATAACTTGCTTTCTGATTTCAAAACGATCCCGACCTACGTAGTGGGGCACCTCACATTTTTCATTTAGCGTACCATCAAGATTGATGGTATCAATAACCTCAAGATTATGTCTTAGCCCAATCTCATAATCATTTGGATCATGAGCGGGTGTAACTTTCAGGCAACCTGTACCAAAGTCTAACTCCACATACTCATCACCTATAATAGGTATTTCTCTATTAATAAACGGGACCAGGGCTTTTTTACCTATAAGGTGTTTAAAACGATCATCATTGGGATTAACTGCCACTGCAGTATCGCCCATTATCGTCTCAGGCCTTTGGGTAGCTATTACTACATGAGCGTCCTCATCTTTAATTTGATACTTTACGGAATAGAGCTTAGAAATTTCACCTCCTTCACGATATAATACTTCTTCGTTTGAAATAGTTGTTTGAGCGTCAACATCCCAATTCACCATCCTTAAACCTCGATACAAATAGCCTTTGTTATAAAGATCAACGAAAACCTTGATCACAGCCTTACAGTAGTGATCATCCATAGTAAAGGCGGTGCGATCCCAGTCACATGAAGCTCCCAGTTTCTTGAGTTGTTCAAGTATAATGCCCCCATACTTTTCTTTCCATTGCCAGGCATATTCCAGAAACTTTTCCCGGGTCAGGTCACTTTTTTTTATGCCTTTCTCGCGCAGCATTTTCACCACCTTGGCCTCGGTGGCTATGGAGGCGTGATCAGTGCCTGGCACCCAGCATGCTTCTTTACCTTCCATACGTGCTTTTCTGATCAGCACATCCTGAATAGTATTATTGAGCATATGCCCCATATGCAATACCCCGGTTACATTTGGAGGAGGGATGATAATAGAATAGGGCTCTTTATTGGGGTCAGGTTCTGAATGAAAGTAGCCGTTATGCATCCAATGCTTGTACCATTTATCTTCAACAGAACTCGGATCGTATTTTGTAGAAAGTGCCATGCTATGCTCTAAAATGAAGGCGCAAAGTTAACAAATGTACTTCCTAATAAATATTCACTCCATGTGATTTTCTATTTAGGTTTTCTATGATAAGAATTTTGATCTTACATCTATTCATAATAAACCATTTTAGCGATTAACTTATTATTTTAGCATAGTTGATAAGCTAAATCTGGCACAATATGGATTATCATGGTATCATCAAAATTGACCCCAAAAAGAGGTTTGGTAGACCCTGTATTCGAAACACCCGAATTTCTGTGTATGATGTATTAGCCTGGCTGTCCAAAGGAATGACAAAAGATGAGATAATAGATGATTTTCCAGAATTAAAACACGAAGATATTGATGCCGTCTTGGCCTATGCAGCTGATCGGGAGCATAATATTAAGGTTGCTTAATGCTACTGTTACTGGATCAGAACATCTCTCATAAAATAGTAAAAAATCTTAAAGTCGATTTTCCCGGTTTAACACATTTGAAGTTTGAAAATCTGAATAATGCCGAGGATCATGATATTTGGAGTTACGCTCTGAAAGAGAATTATACTATAGTCACATTTGACGCAGATTTTTATGAACTGCAAAATGTAAAAGGCTTCCCTCCCAAAATAATATGGTTACGTTTCGGAAATGCAACCAAAGCTGAGCTTATTAGATTTTTCAAGAATAACCGAGATTCAATACAAACATTTTTGTCGAATGAGGAATTTGAAACGATAGGATGTTTACAATTTAATCTTATCAATTAAGAATATATGATAAACCCAAATAACCCTTCCTTAAAATCTTGGGTAGAAGTACCTGAGGATTCTGACTTTCCTATTCAAAATTTGCCATTCGGTGCATTTAAAACAGATTATCTGGGGGCAGCAGCCGGTGTTGCCATAGGAGAACATGTCCTTGACTTGACGTACTTACATGAAAACGGGTTTTTGGATGGCCTGGGGC
>CALBPF010000076.1 GCA_937899105.1 uncultured Flammeovirgaceae bacterium
ATACATTCCGGTTTCAGGCCTGTCGGGGTATTAGTAGAAATTTTTTACTTTGTATGATCAATTGCGCGACTTCCTGACCTGGTTAAAGTAGCTGAGAAGTTCGACTTAAAGCTGGTTTCTATTGAAGACCTGATTCAGTACCGCATAGAGCAGGAGAGCCTGATAGAGCGAAGGGTAGAAACGGTAGATATGCCTACTGAGCATGGAAATTTTAAGTTAACCGCTTTTGAACAAAAAAGTACCGGTGATAATCACCTTGCTTTAGTGAAAGGTGACTGGGATAAAGACGAGCCCATATTAGTTAGAGTACATTCCTCCTGCGTTACAGGAGATATTTTTGGTTCATGTCGCTGTGATTGTGGCGGCCAGCTTCACAATGCCATGGAAATGGTAGAAGAGGAAGGAAAAGGTATTGTGCTCTATATGAATCAAGAAGGCCGTGGAATTGGTTTGATTAATAAACTAAAGGCTTATAAACTTCAGGAAGATGGGCTAGATACTGTAGAGGCTAATTTGAAACTGGGCTTTGACATGGACCAGCGAGATTATGGTGTAGGCGCTCAAATACTTCGAGATTTGGGTGTGCGCAAGATTAGGCTGATATCCAATAACCCGAAAAAGCGAGTGGGCCTGATCGGTTATGGTCTGGAAATTGTAAACACTGTACCTTTAGAGATAACTCCGAATAAGCATAACGAAAAATATCTCACCACAAAAAGAGATAAGATGGGACATCAGATTTTAAAAGAGAATCAATAGTTGAGATTTTTAATTACCATATTATTCGCTCTACCAGCAGCATTATCTGCCCAAACCTTTCCAAATGAGATTTGGCATGAAGGGAAAGCTGTTCTATTAGAAGGAGATACGCTTTCTGGTTGGATAAAATACGATATGGATAAGGATATTGTACAGCACCGGTATAGTACTGAGGGTACTATCACTACGGTGACGCCAAGAAGTCTGGCCTTTTTTGAGATCTTTGATAAGACCGCTAATCAATACCGTCAATTTTATGTGTTACCTTATAATGTTCGCGCCAACTACAAGGCTCCTATAATTTTCGAATTGGTTTTCCAAGGTAAGGCATTAACGCTGTTAAATCGGGAGAAAGTAGAATATCAGGTCACCAGTTATCCGTATGCTGTAAGCGGTACTTATAGCAGGTTAGTACTTGTTTTTACGCATTATTTTCTATGGCCAGACGGACATATTGAAGAGTTCAGTGGTAACAAAAAAGACCTTTTGTGGAAGATGAAGAAAAAATCATCACAGATGAAAAAATTCCTGAAAGTAAACCGCATTAAAACCGATAGGCGTTCTGATCTTGTCAAGGCCGTGTCTTATTACAATTCCCTTTTTGAAAAACCTGAAACCCGATCTAACTAATGAGTAAACCTCTGATCTTAATTTCAAATGACGATGGAATCACGTCAAAAGGAATTCGTGTGCTTGTTGAAACTATGAAAAGGCTGGGTGATGTAGTTGTAGTAGCTCCGGATGGGCCGCAAAGTGGTATGGGCCATGCCATTACCATTGGTAACACGTTAAGGTTGGAAGAGAATGAAATTTTTGGAGATGTCTCTGCTTATGAATGCTCCGGTACTCCAGCGGATTGCGTAAAAATAGCCAAACACTTTGTCTTAAAAGATCGTCAACCGCACCTGGTGGTGAGTGGTATTAACCACGGCGCCAATACTTCTATCAGCGTGCTTTACAGTGGTACAATGTCTGCAGCTATTGAGGCGGCATTGGAAGGAACGCCGGCTATCGGATTTTCGCTTTGCGATTATTCTCATGAAGCGGATTTTGATCATGCAGTGGAATATGTGGATAGAATTGCTAAGACGGTTTTGGAAAAAGGTATGACAAAAGGTGTGGCTTTGAATGTTAATATTCCACCAAGAAGAAATGAATCCATTAAAGGCATTAAGATCTGCCGCCAAGCCAACGCCAAGTGGCAGGAAGACTTTGATCAGCGCCATGATCCTTACGGCCGAAGATACTTTTGGATGGCCGGCAACTTCATTAATCATGATAAGGGTGAGGATAATGATGAATGGGCCATTGCCAATAATTATGTTTCCGTTGTCCCGTGTCAATATGATCTTACTGCACATCATGCCATAAGTATTCTAAATGACGAGTGGGATATTTAAATTAAAAGCGCGTCTGACCTTCCCAATGAGTTATAGCTTATTTTAACTGCTTTTACTGCTGCCGTTTTATTTTATATCCTTTTTCAGGTATTCTTGATTTTGAACGACATAATGGCTGTAATAGCGATAGTCATCGAAATTGAATACCACCGGCATAGCAGTCTTCTAAAAAAGATATTTGATATACAAGTTAAGCGCAGGTACGCTTTTGTCCAAAGTTCTGCCATAACCGGGGATAGCGTAAGTATCAATCGGTGCGAATTTATCTCTGCTATTGGCGAAACGTAAGCTGAATTGACCGCCCAGATACACTTTTTCATTCCTCAGTTTCTTTTCTGAACCTAACACTATTTCAAACCAGGTGGCGGTTTGATCCTGTTCGCCGAAATCGTCACTGAACGTTTCGAAAATATCACTGCTTATCTCATAAACACCTTCATCTTCAAACAGGCTTAAACCATACCTTAATCCGGCGTAAAACATATTTGTGTTATCAAACGGTATAAGATAGTTTACCCCAATACGACTATAAAATCCTTTGCTTTCATAAGTTCCATTTTCAAAAGCATTTTGTGGCGAAACGCTTGCATATCCTAACTGTATTTCAGGAGAAATCCGGTTGGCAAGTTGAAAACCTACTGATATCGCAAATTTAGATTCGGAATCAGAAACAAATGTCGCTAACTTTCCATAATCGAGCGTTATAAAAAGCCCTTCTCGTACTTTAATTCTTGTACTATCCAGCGCCAAATTCGAACTATCAGAAGCTATAGCCAGCTCCCCTTGTGCCACTGAAGTAGTGTAGCATAAGCTAATGACCAGGAGACTAGAAATATGCTGTAACAATCGCATCTATACTATTATTTGATAAACTATCTTCATACGTTAATTCAAGTGAATCAAAGACGCTGCTATTAACAATAAGATCAAGGGCCTCCACTTCAATTATACGTTGGTCATTATCCACCCTGGTATTTCGTGTATAGGTCGTTTGTAAGTCATAAAGTGTTCCAGCCAGTGAGATCTCAAAATCACTAAAGTCTGCCGATGGATCAAGAGGAACCGAAAAAATTGTGGCGCTATCAATGCCTGGTATTTTGGCTTCAACACCTGTTGAAGAAGTGATGCTATTGATAACAACGCTACCGCTTTCTATAACTGCCTTTATTGAATTGAATTCTGATTTTTCACTGTTAAGACTCGTTTTTTCAGTATTCAAGCGTTCAATATCTTCAGCAACATCAGTCCCGTCATTCAAGGTATCATAGAATACGAGGCTATCGTCAATCATATCAATTGATTCGTCTATAACAGCGATAAGTTCATCAAGTGAGCTTAAACTATCGGCATTAATAAACTGCATTCTAAAAAACGGGTCGATACCGGTAGTTTCCAAATCATCATCCTCGCATGCCGATGCCAGATATATGAAGGGTAGGACCAATAGTATGATACCAAACTTTTTCACTGATGCTAAATTAGGAGTTGCAAAACAAATATTGTGCTAGGCTACGTTAAAGAATCAAACAGGGTCCACATTAAAAACTATCTTACTTGTTTTTAATTGTTTTTCAGCTAAAATTTCCTGAGCGGTTTCTTTCACGACCATTTTGATTCTGTTAATATCTACTCCTCTGCGCTCCATCTTAATGATAAGATTCATTAAATATTCATTTCGAATGCGGGAAATTACAGGTTCTTCCGGGCCGAGTACTCTTTTATGGCCCAGTTTTTCACGGAGCAGATTAGCAATTTTCCCAGCCGTCAGCTCTGCAAGATTCTTATCCCTATTTTTAATGGTTATATTGATGAGCCTGGTAAAAGGAGGATAGAGATGATCTTTACGTTCAATGATTTCAGAATGATAAAATGCGTGATAGTCGTGTTCAATGATCTGTTTTAGCAATGGGATCTCAGTGTTTCTACTCTGAATAATGACCTGGCCGTTGGTATTTTTTCTTCCTGCGCGCCCGCTTACTTGTGTAGCCAACTGAAAAGTTCGCTCATATGACCTGAAATCTGGGAAATGGAGCATTCTGTCAATGTCGAAGATGCCTACGAGGCTTACTTTATCAAAATCCAGGCCTTTGCTTACCATTTGTGTACCCACCAGAATATCAACATCTCCTTTTTCAAAATCACCAATTATAGTTTCATAACTGTATTTATTTCTGGTAGTGTCCAGATCCATACGCTGAATCCTGGCCTTCGGAAAAAGCAGTTGTAATTCCTCTTCAATTTTTTCCGTTCCGAAGCCCATCGTTTTTAGATCAGTAGATCCACATGCATCACATTCACGAGGAGTGGGCTCTTTATATCCACAATAGTGGCAAACCATTTCCTGTCGATATTGGTGATAGGTCAAGCTTACAGCACAATTCTCACACTTTGGAATCCAGCCGCAGTTTTCACAAGAGATATACGGACTATAACCACGCCTGTTTTGAAATAGAATAACCTGTTCTTGGACACTAAGAGCAGCTTTAATAGCTTCCACTAATTCAACTGAAAACTCACCTTTCAACAGCTTCTTTTTGCGCTCTAGAATCATATTAGCAACAGTGAAGCTTGGAAGCTTGCCTTCTCCAAATCTCTCTGAAAGCTCAACCAATCCATACTTCCCTTCAAGCGCATTGTAATAGGATTCGATAGAAGGTGTAGCGGATCCTAACAGTACTTTAGCATGATGCATACCTGCTAGTACAAGCGCTGTGTCTCTGGCATTGTACCTTGGGGCGGGATCATACTGCTTGTAGGAACTTTCATGTTCCTCATCAATAATAATCAACCCCAGATTATCGAACGGCAAAAAGATGGATGAGCGTACGCCAACCACAACCTGGAAGATGCCGTTAAGTACTCCACGCCAAACTTCCACTCGCTCGTTGTCTGAGAACTTAGAGTGATATACGCCCATTTTATCGCCAAAGACTTTTTTAAGGCGAGCTACAATCTGTGTGGTGAGGGCTATTTCAGGCAGAAGGTAGAGTACTTGCGAACTGCCCTCAAGGGCCTCTTGGATAAGCTTTATGTACACCTCAGTCTTACCACTCCCGGTTATGCCATGAAACAGCAGAGTATCCCTTTTCTTAAACTCATCAATGATCCGGGTTTTGATCTCCTGCTGTTTTTCTGTCAGGGTGATTTCCTGCACTTCTCCCTCGGACATACCGAATCTCGATACTACAATCTCAAACTGCTCAAGAACCCCGTTTTTGATTAAAGTATTTAATGAAGATTCTGAAAGCTCATTTGATTTAAATGAGCTTTTCAAAATCCCCAATTCGTTCTGCTTCTCGTTTTCGAATATAGGAACTTGTTGAAGGTAGAAGAGTAAAATAGATTCCTGTTTAGGTTTCTTGCTAAGTGTATCAAATATTAGCTGAAGCTCACCAAGCTTACTTTTATGGATTCTTACTCGGGCCTCTTTTTTTGGTTTGTATTTGTCTTTTACTTCTTCAAAAATTAAAATGGCCCCTTTGGAAACCAGTGATTGCAGTAGCTTATATATGGTTTTTTGCTGCACGATTTTACCCGCTTCAGAATAGGACAGTGTAGAACCGTCTTTTAAGGCGGCCAGAATCAAATACTCTTTTTCACTGAAGTCAAATTCCGTGTTTTCCAAATCAAAATCCGGATAGAGCTGGATTTTTGATTCACTGCTCAACTTGAGCCCTGCAGGAAGGGCAATATTTAATACTTCGCCTAAACTAGACATGTAGTATTCGGCAATCCAGAGTAGCAATTGAATGGAAACTTTCGGCATTACCGGATGTTCGTCTAGCAGCTCTAGCAGATACTTGGCTTCATACTTTTTGGGAGGGTGTTCATGAATGTTGCCAATGATGCCTGTAAGTATCTTTCTGTTGCCAAATTGTACAATCACCCTACAGCCAGCCTCCGCAAAATCATTCAGTTCAAAAGGAACTCTGTACGTAAACATTCTGGGAATAGGTACAGGTAGAATCACATCGGCAAATAATGTCTGTCGGCCTTCGGATTGTTGGGTATGGAGTTCTAATTGGGACAAGTCGTTTCTAATGTTCCGGAATTATAAAACTATGAAAAGAAACTACCCAAAGTCATATGATTTTAGCCCGGATGTGGGGTCTATCTCAACTGCTCATACGCCTTTTCTACAGAGGTCACCGGTAACTTACACGTTTTGTTATAACATACATAAATTGTAGTTTCTCCGTTCATGGCATATTTGCTTTCCATTAAAGGCAGATCACTTTCCTCCGAATCGCCCATAACCACCTTATTAGGCAAGTATCTTTTTACAAATTGTTGCTGCATTTCTGCAGCTTTAGGTCCGACAATCGAGATTTCTGCTGTTGGAGTTGCCATGTAAGCATATAAAATGCCCCAGTTGGACAAATAGGCAGGCTCTTCTTTCATGAGTTCGGCCATCTTGGAAATCATGGAGGTAGCCTTATCCTTGAACTGTTGATCATCAAAGACCACTCCTAATTGATACAAGTTGAGCGCCATCTGGGAATTGGACGCTGGAATAACATTATCAAATACTTCTTTCTTTCTGGTGATCAGCCTTTCAGAACTGTT
The DNA here is from genome assembly GCA_937899105.1 of uncultured Flammeovirgaceae bacterium. GTDB lineage: Bacteria > Bacteroidota > Bacteroidia > Cytophagales > Cyclobacteriaceae > Fulvivirga. The sequence goes on from CALBPF010000076.1 coordinate 6,726, forward strand.
ATCGGTAAAAAAGAAGAGTCCTTCTTCCTGATCATAAAAATGATCCAACGTGTATTTGGTAAGGCTTTTAGCCTTGGTTAACCATTTTTCATTAAAAGTCACCTGGTATAGAGCTGATAATGCGTCAATGACATAGGCATAGTCTTCAAGATAGGCATCAATAGAGGCCTCACCAGCAGTATAAGAGCGATAAAGGCCTTCTTCATTGGTCATTTTATTTAGTAGAAACTCGGCATTATTCTCTGCTAGTGTAAGGAATTTAGGTTCATCGAAAGCTTCATAGGCGTCAATCAAACCTTTTAACATAATTCCATTCCAGCCGGATAAAATTTTATCGTCCATGCCGGGACGAATGCGTTTACTTCTTGTGTCAAGTAACTTTTGATCAGTTGTAGTCACAAGCGACTTTAGTTGATCAATACTTAAATCATAGGTCTCAGCAAATTCTTCATCCGACTGCAGTCTCCTCAATATGTTTTTCTCTTCCCAATTGCCTTCCTTGCTTACATTATAATAGTTCTTTAAAACTTCAGCATCCGACCCTAGAACTGATTGAAATTCCGATTCATTCCATATATAAAACTTGCCTTCTTCACCTTCACTATCTGCATCCAATGCTGAATAAAAGCCTCCTGATTCATCCAGCATTTCGCGTTCAAGCCAATCTATTGTTTTGTATACAGACTCTTTATAAAGTAGTGACTTCGTGATCTGATAGGCTTCCGAATAAAGACTGACTAACTGCCCATTATCATAAAGCATTTTTTCAAAATGTGGCGCCAGCCATTCTGCATCTGTTGAATACCTGGCCCAGCCACCACCAATTTGATCGAATATACCGCCCATTGCTATCTTATCAAGCGTTAGAGCTATATGATCGAGCGCCGCTTGGTTTTGTCTTATATGATAATATCGAAGCAGGAATAGCCAGTTGTTTGGCATTGGAAATTTAGGAGCCTTATCAAAGCCACCTTCCTCAAAATCAAATTTTGATTGCATAATGGCGAACATGCTATCAAGCGCTTCTTTATTGAATTGCTGTTCTGTTTCTTTCAGCCGATACTTAACGATCTCGCTGGTTGAGAGTGCATTGGTAAGGTCATTTGCAGACTTTTCTACTTCGTCCCGCTTTTCATTAAATGCCTTATGAATGCTCCCCATCATGCTGGCCCATTGTGCAGGAGGGAAATAAGTGCCTCCATAAAACGGCTTTTGATCCGGGGTCAGGAATACGTTTAAAGGCCATCCTCCACCTAACCCCATCGCCTGTACGGCATCCATATATACCTGATCAACATCCGGGCGTTCCTCACGATCTACTTTGATGTTAATGAAGTTATCATTCATCAGCTTGGCAATGCTATCATTCTCGAATGATTCCCGCTCCATTACATGGCACCAATGGCAGGAGGAGTAGCCAATACTTACGATGATAGGTTTGTCTTCATTTTTAGCTTTTTCTAATGCTTCTTCCCCCCAGGGATACCAATCCACAGGATTATAAGCATGCTGCAAAAGGTATGGACTGGTACTATTAATGAGTCGATTGGCTTTTTCCCCTTCGTGATTATTCTGCATGGTAGGTTGGGAATTACATGCCCAAAAGGCAATAAATGAGGTGATAAATAGAGTATTTGTTCGCATGAACTTTATATGAGCCGGCGTTTTAATGCTTCCAATTCGTCCGACACTTCAAACTTATTACTAAACCCATGGAGTTTACTTATGGTTTCAGAAATAAACTTCTGATGCGCTTCTGATTCCGGATTAAACGGTTTATGACTCATCGCCTTAAGTATTTTTTTCCATTCGCATATAGTGTTTATAGTTTCATCAGACATGTAAGTTTCAACAAACTTATTCCAAATGTATTCTTCGGCGGTTTCATTAGGGTGAAGCATATCGGGTTTGTAGAACCTGTAATCTCGCAAATCATCAATCATGATCTCAAAACTGGGGAAATAGCTGACATTATTATACTTCTGAACGATTTCATTGGATGTCGTTTTCAGTAGGGCCTTACTGAGGCTATTCGTAACTAAGGTATCCCTGACATGCCTTACAGGAGATATCGTTAATATAATCTGCAATTGATCATTGAAGGCGTTCAGTTTTTCAAGCAATACATTGAATGCCGATGTAATTAAATCGGTATGCAGCATGAATTTCCGAAACTCACGTTGTGGGAGCTTATGGCAATTGGTTACGATCTTAGTTGTTTTTTGATATTCGTACACCATAGCCGAACCGGAAGTAATAATCAATACATCGGCTGATTTTAAAAAATCATGGGTGGAAATAACAGCCCTTTCCAGCGTACTCGTCAGTTCAGTTTTGGATACAGCGCCAAACTGCGAATGGAAGTCAAGATGTTGATGAATCCCTGACGATTGTACGTAACCTGATTTACTGGGTTGACTACAGTCAATAGCTACTTCTAACAGCTTGAATATGGAAATAGGGTTGAAAATGGTTCCAAACGGATTGGATTTTACTTGGAATCTATTTTCTGATAACTTTTGACCCATTACTTCGCTAAAGCAAGACCCAATAGTCATCAATCGTGTAGAATGATCTACATGAAATGAAACTGGTGGGATCGTGATTTCTGTGCGAAACATAATTTAAAGGTAATCATAACTCAAAGTGATAGATCTTGTATGCACAAAAAAAGCCGCTAAGTTTTCTTAGCGGCCTGTATTTTTTCATGGAAATAGCTATTCGGCTATTACCTTAATTTGAATTTCATGCTGAACTTCTCGGTGCAGATCGATAAGTGCGGTATACTCTCCAACTTCTTTAATCGTTGGTAAAGAAATTTTCTTTCTATCTACATCGATACCTTTACCTTTCAATACTTCAGATACTTGAAGCGTAGTAACGGCGCCGAATATTTTTCCACTATCACCCGCTTTAGTACCGATTTCAAGAATCGTGTTGCCCATTTTCTTAGCTAAGTCTTCTGCATCTTTCTTAAGCTTTTCAGCTTTGTGGGCGGCTTGCTTAATGTTCTCCGAAATCATCTTCTGATTTGACTCATTCGCCAAAATGGCAAAACCTTGTGGGATAAGATAATTTCTTCCATAGCCCGGCTTAACAGAAACAGTATCATTTTTGTAGCCAAGGCCTTGTATGTCTTGTCTTAATATTACGTCCATTGCTACTGTTATTTAAGTGAATCAGTTACGTATGGAAGCAATGCCAGATGACGCGCTTTTTTAACGGCCTGAGACACTTTCTTTTGGAATTTCAGACTTGTCCCTGTCAACCTTCGAGGAAGAATCTTACCTTGCTCGTTTACAAACTTCAAAAGGAAATCAGGATCCTTGTAGTCTATATATTTAATACCGTTCTTCTTGAAACGGCAATACTTGTTTTTGTTCTCTCCTCTATTGAGAGATTCGTTTACTAATGTCATGCTACAGCCTCCTCTTTAGTTTTTTTATCCTTTTTGAAAGCGCCTTTCCTTCTTCGTTCATTATATGTTACAGCGTGCTTATCCAGAGAAGTGGTCAAAAACCTCATCACAGCTTCGTCTCGTCTGTACTCTGTTTCGAGTTTATCAATAACGCCGGGTTCTGCCTTGAATTCAACAAGATTGTAGAAACCAGTGGATTTATGCTGGATAGGGTAAGCAAGTTTGCGCAACCCCCACTGTTCCTCATTTACCACCTCTGCTTTTGCATCAGTGAGTACCTTGACGAATTTCTTGACAGTATCCTTCATCTGATCTTCAGACAAAACGGGATTTAATATGAATACCGTCTCGTAATTTTTCATAATATTATTTATGTGTTTAAAAATGAGGTGCAAACTTAGGGTTATTTACGCTACTTTAAAAGTGTTACTTCGAAAAGTCATTTAGTTGACAAGAGGGAGTTTCTATGTATCGAAAGCCAATTCTAAGCGTTATGATCATTATGAGACTCGTGAATCTTATTTTATCTCTCTTAATTTTAAATAACTCTTGCACAAGCCAGCCGGAAAAGGTCAGTGATTCACCTCCTTCACACCAGATTTGGACTGAACTTTTAAGACAGTATGTCACTCCTGACGGCTTAGTAAAATATAGTGAGATGGTTAGTGACAAAGACCGTCTTAATCAGTACTTGAAAGTATTAAGTGCAAATGCACCTAATCCTGAAACCTGGACCAAAGAAGAACAACTAGCGTATTGGATAAATGCCTATAATGCTTTTACGGTAAAGCTCATTTTAGATAATTATCCTTTGGAGAGTATAAAGGATTTGCATCCGGTTAACATACCATTCGTGAGTTCGGTATGGCAGAAGAAGTTTTTTGAGATAGGTGATAAAAAGATGAACCTAGATTACATTGAGCATTCTGTATTGAGAAAGCGGTTTAATGAGCCAAGAATCCACTTCGCTATAAATTGTGCTTCGCTTTCATGCCCAGAGTTGTTAAACGAGGCTTATTTACCAGAAAAAATAGAGGAACAATTACAAAAACAGACTGTTAAGTTCATAAATGATGTCAGACGCAATAAAATAACGGTATCAAAGATTAGACTTTCGAAAATCTTCAGTTGGTTTAAAAAAGATTTTACGAAAAAAAAGAAATTAGCTGATTTTATAAATCAATATTCAAAGATAGAGGTTGGAAGAGGGGTTGATATCGGTTACCTAGATTATAGTTGGGATTTGAACGAGGGGAAGTAGATATAATCAGGTTTTGGTTGAATAGCGCGGCCGTTAGCTGCGCTATTCTTATTTTACTTCAAACTCCTCGCTGCCCATTTTATATCCCTCAGTGTATACTTCTAGCCTGTAAATACCCGATTCGTATTCACTTCCTTTTTCATATTCAAAGGTCAACTGCTGGTTAGTGTTATCAAAAAGAATTTCCTGGTTGGCGGTGTAAAATTCTTCCCGATCATTCAGCATAAATGTACCAGAACCTCTGGCAACATCAAAAATCACCTCACCATTACCATCAATTACCCGAATTAATACATTTTTACCTTCTACAGGAGCTACTTCATTTTCTGCAATATTGAAGACCACTTTGAGCTTCGCCGCTTGTCTGGCTTTGAATGGAGATTCACGTTCTTTACCTCTGTTATTAATCGCAAAAATTTGAATATTTTCTGCTCGTAATTCTGAAGCTTTTGCCACTTTAGACACAAGTTCTTCTTTTGACTCGTTAAGTTGACTAAGTGAATCATTAAGAACGTTTTTTTCAGTTTTCAAGGTTGTGTTTTCTGAAAGTAATTCAGTATTTATTTCTTTCAACTGGGCTATTTCTTCATCCTTTGCCTTGAGCAAAAGTTCGTAGCCACCCACCTTATCCTTCAGATCCTGGATCGTTCTTCTGCTGGCTCTTCTATTTTTAGAAAGTTCAGCTTCAATTTCGGCTTTAGCCTGTTCCAGTTCTTCCACGTTACCGCCAAGTTCCTGTATCTCTGCAATCTTCTCCTCTAACTCCGCACTTATATCGGTTAAACGTTGCATGGTAATAGCTAACTCTTCCTCTGTATTAGCCAATTGATCTTCTTTGGCAATGCTCTCCTGGTGATCTAGGTATATTTTTACGCCTTGAACGATGACTACAATTACCAATAGAATTATGATAATGAAAGCTTTGTTATTTCTTTTTGCTGGTGGCGTAGCAAGTTCTCGCTTATTTTCTTCCATAGTTGGTTATTGAAACGAATGAGCGTAAAATTATTGTTTATTTAACATATTTCAACATTGCTCTGGCTTTATTCGCCAGAAGCTAAAGCTTGGCAGGGATGATACATGATGAAGGTTATTGGACTAATAGATATTTAAAAAATCAGACACAATGGGACGCTGGCGGAATTACTACTCCACTAAAAGAATACATAGATCAGCTCAATAACAAACAGCTAAAGATACTTATTCCCGGTTGTGGTAATGCATATGAAGCTGCCTATTTGTATGAAAACGGGTTTGCATCCGTTTTTTTAATTGATCTGTCCAATTTACCGCTCAATGCTTTTACTGAAGAGTATCCCGCATTCCCAAAAGATCAACTTATTCACGGAGATTTTTTTGATCTTGAAAAGTCGTTTGATTTGATCATTGAGCAGACATTTTTCTGTGCCTTACACCCAACAGAAAGGCCGGATTATGCACGTAAAATGAATGAATTGCTAACTTCCACCGGTAAACTGGTAGGCGTATTTTTAGAATATGATGTATATACAGATCATCAGCCCTAAGGAGGTTACAGAGCTGAGTATAAACGCCATTTTCAAATGTATTTTGAATTCAATGTGTTTGATACCTGTTATAATTCCATTAAACCAAGACAGGGAAGAGAACTATTTATAAACCTTTCGAAGAAACCCTGATCTAAGACATTACAAATTACGATTTTTGAAAAAATCCCTCATCATATTACTTGTCGTCATCTGCCATGCAGACTTATTATCGCAAGATGCTAAGGTAGATACCATAGCAGTGCAAGGTCGGAGTTTTCTTGTACTTGGAGATTCTTCTCTATATGTTCCAAATGATACTATTTTTATTTTACCAGACAGCTTAGCCCGAAGAATGGTTTTGGACCGTGGAAAACGATCGGATGACTTTTATATTAAGCTTAAAAACAGTTTTCATAAGCGTAGATTTACAAAAGAGCTCTACGACCTACTATTTAAAGATCCTGAGAAGAAAAAAAGCACAAAAAAAGCTGCGCCTAAACCGAGATATTCAATTGAAGAATTTGAAGGGCAGAGAATTGGAAAGGTCATTATAAAAAAACTTGAAATCTTTGGTACGAGTATTAATGACACCACCAAAAGATCAAGCAAATGGGCGATTAGGGTAGGAAATAAGCTTCATACTTATACCCGCAGTCGGGTAATTCGTAACAACTTGTTTTTTGAAGAAGGGGATATAATTAATGCAGATCTAATAACTGATAGTGAGCGTATTATTCGATCACTACCCTTTGTCAGGGATTCAAGAATTTACCTAAAACCCAATAAAAAAGAGGGCGTGGTAGATGCTATCGTAGTGGTAAAAGATCTATGGTCAATATCTTTCGATGCTGGTTTTAGTGGCTTTGATGATTGGGACCTTTCGCTAACGGAAAGAAACTTTCTCGGGTTAGGGCATGAACTACGCAATGAAGTTGATTACGACGAAGCGAGCGATCAACTTTTAGGTTATAGCGGAACATACCGAATCAATAACATCAAAAATACATTTATAACCACAGATTTTAATTTCACCAGTTCTGAAAGGCTTGACAGAACGAGGTTTAGAATCTTTCGAAACTTTATAACCCCGGAAACCAAATATGCCGGAGGTATACAAATAACCCGTGAGAGAGAACTCATACAACGGATAGATCCCGATGAAATCACAAGCTTTGATTCTGAGAATAATAATCAGGATTTCTGGTTAGGTAAATCTTATTTGATTAGTCGTGAAGATGATCGGCGGAGCAACGTCCAAATTGGGGGCCGATTCTCACGTACCAGATTTATTCAGCGCCCTGCAGTGGTTAATGAGTCGACTAATCAGTTTTTTCGGGACAATGATCTCTATTTAATATCTGTCGGGTACTCTACGCGATCCTATGAAAAAAGTAGTTTAATTCTTGGTTTCGGCAGAACGGAAGACATACCTGAAGGAGTCCTATATGAAATCACGACGGGAAGAGAGATTAACGAGTTCGATAATAGGAATTATTATGGCTTCGAAGTAGCATTGGGAAGGTATATGGGGCGGCTTGGATACCTCAGGCCGGAAATAGCCTTTGGGGGCTTTCAACGCTCTGATAGGTTCGAGCAAGGTATGCTGAATTTAGGTGTTCGGTACTTTAGTAATTTATACAGGCTTAGAAGAACAAACTTCAGGCAATTTTTCACTTTTGATTATATTTTAGGCATTAGGAGGTTCGACGATGAATTTGTTACTATAAATGACAATTTCGGAATCCGCGGCCTTAATAATGTTTTTTTACGTGGAACTAAGCGGCTCAATTTAAAAAGTGAAACAGTAGCCTTTACACCACTTTATTTTTTAGGCTTTAGAATGGCAGTTTATGGCTTTATTGACCTTGCCATTGTGAATAATGAAACCAATAAACTGTTGAAGAATACTTTGTACCAGGGATATGGAATAGGGTTTAGGTTTAGAAATGAAAACTTAACTTTTAACACCATTCAAATTCGACTGGCTTGGTACCCTAATGTACCAGACGGAATATCCAATTTTGATTATGATATTACCGGAGCCACTGCGTTACGTATCGATGACTTTACATTAAATGAACCTGAAATATTATCATTTAGATGAGCGGCAACTTGCCTGAAAAGTTAAGTGCATTTCAAAAGTAAACAACTTTAATGCTCGCGCGCTGATTTACCAAGAAGCTGTATTAAGTTAATTAAACCCGCATTATTCATTAGAATAGTTAAAAGGCGGACTTGAGTTGTTAACTTG
>CALBPF010000077.1 GCA_937899105.1 uncultured Flammeovirgaceae bacterium
TCCTATTGTAAACTTCTGGCCTCACGGTTTCAAGAAAGAAATTTAAAACCTGATACTATGCACTATTAGAATACCAATTCAAGTGCATACCGCACTTAATTGTAACGAGTTGATCAAGCGCTTTTTTTGATCTGGATAAATTCGGGTTTAATAGAAACCATCGCTGAGGCATAGATATGATTTCATCTTGATGGTTTAAGTTGGATGAAGTAAAACCTAAGCGCTGTTTTTCAATGATCGGCTATAGTTCTTCGCCGCTCACCTTCTTTGGTAGGTTGTGATAATGTAGGAATAGTAGCGGTCGCATCAGAAGTTGCCAAAATGAGGATCCCGGTGTTATTGCCTTTGTTTTTGAAGACTGGTTTGCATTTCTGAGGATTGCCTTTTTGAACTTAGGGAGTTTGCAGGTTTCGAGCCGCGGGTCAGGTTTTTCCACAGCGCTGTGTACGGGGGCTGGTATACCCGAAAAAGGGTAGTTTGAAGAAGCTGTAATTAAAAGACCTTTTCTAAACATCAATTGATTGATGCTTCAAAGTCAGTAACATAGAGAAGTCATACAGAACTTAAGATCGAAGATTTTACTATCTCCGAAAAATCGACATCGCCTTATTTTGAGGGACATCAAGACTGTGAGGTCGCGGGAACTGAGTAGATTGATAAGGGCCTAAAATAAGAAAAACCTGTTGTAATTTCCCTTAGCCCAGGCATATTCAGTCTATTTGTGCGGCTAATCAATTAAATAATATCCCTATAACTAGTGATGTAAAATCACTATAAATAGTGAATAAAATAAAAATAAAAAAATCTTATCTTTAAATAAATATATATATATGAATATTATAAATAGTTAATAATCAAGACTTTATCAAAAATTTCTCTTTGCTGAGGAGATAGAAGCTATGCAAGCAAAGTTTCAATGGATCTGCATTTTTGGTCTGATAGTGGTAAGCCCTTTATTCCTTTGGTTGTCATGGACGGGATTAATTTTCTTCGCCTTCGTACCTCATTTTATGGCTCACAAGTATTTGGTTCAAAGTGGTAGGTTGAAGGGGCGCCTTTTTTTGATTTTGGTATTTGCATCAATGTTTTTGTGGAATGCCTCAACTACCTATTGGTTATATAATACCAATATAGGCACAGGTATCGCTATACAAGTCGTGAATACAATTTTATTTATCATCCCTTGGGTCCTTTACCACCATGCTGCTAAAAGATCAAATAAAAGCCTGAAATATATATTGTTCGTTTCATCATGGATAAGTGTAGAATACATCCAATATCACTGGCTTCTTTCTTATCCCTTTTTGAATCTTGGCAATGCTTTATCTACTCAACCCCACTGGATTCAGTTCATGGAGTATACTGGTGTCCTAGGAGGTAGCCTTTGGATTTTACTCACAAATTTATCACTGTATCACCTTTTCGATCATCTATTGGAGAAGGGTATTACGGTTAGATTAACGCCATACTTTATTGAATCCGCAGCAATGATCTCAGTTCCTCTAGTTATTTCAATGGTGATATTTCGCAGTTATGAAGAAAAAGGAGAAGAGGTAGGTGTATTGATCGTCCATCCAAACGTTAACTGCAGAACGGAAAAGTATACTTTACCGCAGTCTGAACTGATTGATAAGTACTTAGATCTAACGCTAAAAAACATTAAATCCGATACGGATTTTATTTTATGGCCAGAAACAGCTATCCCTGATTTAGGGTGGTTTAGTGATTTATCGACGAATACTGACCTTAAAAAGGTATACCATAGTTTATCTCAATTTAAAGATGCCAATCTAATTACCGGAGGAATTCTGTATGAGCAGTCTACGGATAAGGATGATTTAAATGTGCTATATCACGAGCATTCAAAGGTATGGTATCGCACCTACAACGCTGCTATAGGTTTATCTTTTGCAAAGAACAAACTGCAAATAAGAACCAAGGAAAAACTGGTGCCAGTAGAGGAGACTATGACCAACAGCATCTCTTATAGTCTGCGAAAAGTTTTTTCTTCATTAGGAGGGTTCCGTTTTTCTCATCGAACGCATGACCCTGATTACTTTGATCATGCAAAGGGACTTTTTTCTTTACCGCTCATTTGCTATGAGTCACTTTATGGGCAATTCACTTCGGAAAAAATGGGAGATAAACGCGGAATTATTTTTATACTACTTAATGAAGGTTGGTATAAAAATCTAACCGGTGCCGCACAATTCATGTACTATAGCGCTATCCGGGCTATTGAAAGTAGAAGAAGTATTGCCCGATCCTCCAACGATGGTATTTCATGCGCTATCAACCAAAGAGGACAAATCGAAAATAAAATAGCCAACTTTTCTCCTCGGGCTATTAAAGTGAAATTAAAGGCCAACGATGCAGAGACTTTTTACTCCATGGCAGGTAACTACATCGGCTATCTTTCGCTTGGACTAAGCTTAATCGTCGCATTAATAATAATCGTAAAGCCAACTTAAATCAATTAATATTTAAACCAACTATGTCATGAAAACTCGATGCTTAATCTTATTATTTCTATGCCTCTTTTTTATTAAAGGATATACTTGTGGTCCTCCTGCTACGGCTTCTGTTACTCTTACCGGCCCAAGTTCTACTCCAACTGGTAGTACTTTACCTTTAACACTAACCAAGTCTCAACCTGAGTTAGCTAATAGTGGGACAACTTATGATGCTGTGGGTGTGACCTGGGAGCTCATAAACTCCTCTGGATCTGTTGTTGAGAGTAGTAACACAGGATATGGTCGTGGGTTTAACGGGCCCTACGATGGAAGTTTAAATTTAAGTTCAAGTATCACTCCGGGAACATATACAGTGAAAGGAACTATACAATGGACACGGTTTATTAGCAATTCTCCATGTGATGAAGCTAACGGTGGATGTGTTGGAGGTTCGGGCTCGGATTCGTATCCGATTCAAATAACGGCACCTGTGCCAGAGCCAGACCTTGTAATTGCAGGTTTAGATCCTGGCAATGTCAATGAAAATAGTTCTTTAATAGTCGAATACGTTGTTTCCAACCAAGGTGATCCTCTAAATTCTGGTGTAACCACTGACATAAGAATTTGGTGGTCTACTGATAATAACATTAGCCCAGGTACTGACATTGTGGCGGCCACAATTAATAACGTATCTATCATAAACGGTAATCCTTCGCTCAGTGATTTCTTATCGGCTTCTATTACAGCCCCTGATTTATCAAGTGGAAGTGGTGACATTAACTATTTTATTATTCTGGAGGTTGACTATACCAACTCAATAAATGAACCTGGTTCAGGGGCTGAGAACAATAATACGAACGATGATGCTATATTGATTACTGTAAGGAATAATAACACAGGCGGCAGGATCAGGTCCGATTTAGACGTACTAGAAACAAAGACTTCAAAAAAAGACTTACACAAGTTTGAGATTCTAAAAGTCATTGATATCCAGGGTAGAATAATATGGGAAAAAAAGAGTGAAGTCAGGGTTAACTATTCTGATTTACCTACCAGCGAGATCTTAATTCTAGTATTGAACGAAGAGAATAATATGACTACTAAGAAAGTGATACTAGTAGAATAGGAAATTCCACTAGTAAAGAGAGATAAGAAGGAACCAGCCCTAGTAACATGGCTGGTTTTTTAATATCACTACTTTTAGTGATATTAAAATCACTAGTACTAGCGATTGATATGCCAATGATTGCATATGACCTTTGTACTTCTTTAGAATGGGTCTAAATAAAATAAATTGAACTACAAACTTGCGGCCTGTATAGCTTTTTTATCCTTCAGTTGGTCGATCTCTCTAGCATCAGATATTACCGGGCGTGTGTACGATTCGACGGAAAAAAAACCTTTACCAGGTGCTACTGTCATCATTCAAGGGACCGGCATAGGGGCTGTAACAGATGAAAATGGCAGATATACCATAAGGAATGTAGAACCAGGCAGTTACGTTTTGGAGGTCTCAAGTTTGGGTTTTGCAAAAGTATCTCGTGAAATACGAGTGGATAATGATAAGGCGATAAGCATGGATTTTTCTTTAAACGAGTCCATTGCAGAATTAGAGACCATAGTCGTCAGGGGAGAGTCTGAGGCAACCGCTATTTCACAAGAGCCAATTAGGGTTGTGGCGCTTGATACGAAAGAATTACAAATCCAATCTGTTGGAGCCGCAGATATATTAAAAACAACTACAGGAGTTGTAGTAAGAAGATCTGGTGGCTTGGGGAGTAATGCAGAGATACAACTCAATGGATTGTCTGGCCAGGCGGTTAGGGTCTTCTACGATGGTATGCCTTTAGAATTTTTAGGGGGTGGTTTTGATCTAACAAATATGCCCGTGTCGATCATCAAAAGAGTTGATATATATAAGGGAGCAGTCCCAATCGATATTGGTACAGACGCCTTGGCAGGAGCAATTAATGTTGTTCCGAAATCTTTTTACAATAACCTTCTTGAGGTTTCTTATCAATATGGATCTTATAACACGCATGTGGCCACAGTTGTGGCCAACAAGAAAGTTAACGATCGTCTTGCTATTTCAATAAGCGCTTTTCATAATTATTCAGACAATGACTATCGCATGAAAGGGATTCCGAATAAGGTTTTCGATTCTATACCAGACCGCTTCGGAAATGGTTTTATTGTGACCAATGAGGACGTAATAATTGACAATGCAAGAAGGTTCAATAATCGACATCGCTCATCATTCGGAGAGCTGGGTCTACATCTGGGAAACAGAAGCTGGGCTGACGAACTGTCTTTTTATGCATCCTATTCTACAAAATTTGACGAAGATCAACATGGCCTTACTATCGTCTCGGTCGCAGCAGGCGAGGCTAACCGAAAATCTTCAGGATATACCTATCGTATGAAATATGGCAAAGGATTATTTGATAATAAACTTCAGCTTCAATACCACGGTGTTTTTTCAAAGGGAGAGCAGTTTGCAGAGGACGCATCACTGTTCGACTATAATTGGCTAGGCGAACCAATTCGTGAGTTGAGTGAACTTTCAGGAGAAATCAGGAGCGGAGCAACGAGGCGAACTATAGATCGCTTAAGTCAGGCACATCGCGGTAATGTTGTGTATAATTTACACGATAATCATAAACTAAAATTGAGTACGTTTTTCTCAAGACTTGAGGTCGAAGGTGAAGATGAGCTAGGATTACGGGTAGACATAGGCAGTCAAGTCATTGACCCTAACGAAATACCGTCCAATCTAAATAGGAGTATTTCAGGAGTTGAATGGAACGGGAAGTGGCTAAAAGATCAAAAACTTAGTACCATCTTATTTGGTAAGTATTATAATTATGATGCGGAAGCCAACGATGTAGAAGCCACACGAAGAACGGGTAATATACAGCTGCGAGAAGTCAATGAGAAGACCTTCGGATATGGTGCAGGTATTAAATATTCATTCACTCAGGATTTTTTCATTAGAGCAAGTTTTGAAAATGCATATAGATTGCCGACCGATCTCGAGTTGTTTGGAGACTTCCTAGGAATAGCACCTAACTACGAAATTAGACCGGAACAGAGTGATAATTATAGTGTAAGTATAAACTGGAAGAAACGTTGGAGTAATAATTTCATGGTAATAACCTCACTTAATGGTTTTTATATTAACACCAAAGATTTAATCTGGCCTCAGGGATTTGGCCCTGAAGGGTCTCGATTTGAAAATAATCGTGACACAAGAACAGTGGGAGTAGAACTTAGTACGGAACTAAGGCCCGATGACCACTCCAAGTTGGTCATTAATGTTACAGATCAGGAACGTACCTATCAGGGCTTTGATGCCGGAAGTCAAGCGTCAGGTGCCATCTTTGTAGACACTCCATTCCCCAATACTCCTTTCTTCTTTTATAATATCCAATTGAGGCTAGGAGCACGAAGTATTAAAACCAGGTATCCAGATCTCCAACTGTACGCAAGTTTTTTTCATACTCAAGATTTTAGCATCACAGATATCCCACCCAATGGGAGCGCTAATCCGGATAGCGTGGTGCCCGCTCAGGATGAGCTAAACGCGGGGTTAGGATACACAACGGACGACAAGAAGCTATCGGCAGCCTTACAAGTCAATAACGTTGTCAACAGCTTTGAACTATTT